>VAZR01000212.1 GCA_005888515.1 Alphaproteobacteria bacterium
AGGGCGCCCAGACGCGCGATCTCCTCGTCATGGCCGGCGGCGATGCCGCCAGCTTCGCCCGCGCCCGCCCGCTGCTCGACGCGATCGCCAAGCGCGTGATCCATACCGGCGCGATCGGCACCGGCTCAATCGCCAAGATCATGCACAATTGCGCGAGCTTCACGCTCGACATGCTGATCGCGGAATGCTGGACGACCGGGGTCAAGGCGGGGATCGACGCCGCCACGATTGTGCGCGTCTTCAACGAGGCGGCGCTCGGTCAGCAGATGAGCCTCAAGGTGCGGCTGCCGGCGACCTATCTGCGTGGCGATTTCGCGCCGCGCTTCTCGCTCGCCCTGGCTCGCAAGGACCTCGGGCTCGCGATGGATCTGGCCCGCGAGACGAAGACGCCGATGCGCCTCGCCGCGCTGTGCGAACAGGAATTGACCGAAGCGATGGCGCGCGGCTGGGCCGGCCGCGACGCGTCGATCGCCCTGACCTTGCAGGAGGAGCGCGCCGGCGCCGAGGTGCGTCTGCCGCCCGCATGAGCCTCTGCTATTCCGTGGCGATGCGCGCCCAGGTGAGTTCGCGATATTCCTCGCCGGCCTCGGTCTGCCGCGGCGGCGGCCGGAGGATCATATGATCGCCATCGAACGACACCTCGCGCACCTGGTCGCCGCCGATCCGTCTCGGGTCCGACGCCGCATCGACCCGGGTCACGAGCCGCGCGCCGTCGAAGGTGTAATTGCCGCAATAGGAGCTGTAGCCGCGAGCCGTCCCGGCCGGCAATTCCGGCCGCCCGTCACAGACCACCGCCACCATGCGCCCGTCGACGGTGAACGCGACCCGGCCGATGCCCTTGCCGCCATAGGGCGTCGGCAGCGGCGTGCCATTGCGGTCGCGCGCCTTGGCGCCGACCAGTTTCCAGGTACCGATGATCGAGGGCAATTCGCGTCCTCCTCTCGCAACCCGCGGCGTTGCGGATGATCCGACATTGCTCGCGAGCACGGCGCACCCTAGCATCGGCATCGAGGCAACGCAGCTATCGGGAGCGGCTCACATGGAAATCGGCGCGTCGATCTTTTTCACCGATTATTCGATCACCCCGGCCGAGCTGGCCGTCGCGCTCGAGGAACGCGGCTTCGACTCGGTGTGGGCGGCCGAGCATTCCCATATCCCGGTGCCACGGCGCACCCCGGCGCCGGGTGGCGGCGAATTGCACAAGCGCTACTACGACGTCATGGACCCGTTCGTCACCTTGACCGCGGCGGCTTGCGCGACCAAGCGGCTGAAAGTGGCGACCGGCATCGCCCTGGTGATCCAGCGCGACACAATCCAGACCGCCAAGCTCGTCGCCTCGATCGACCAGGTCTCGGGCGGCCGGTTTCTGTTCGGCATCGGCGGCGGCTGGAACCAGGAGGAGATCGAAAACCACGGCACGGTCTTCGTGACGCGCATGCAGAAGATGCGCGAGCAGATCGAGGCGATGAAGGCGATCTGGACCGAGAACAAGCCGGAATATCACGGCGACATCGTCAATTTCGACACGATGATGGCCTGGCCGAAACCGGTGCAGAAACCGCACCCGCCGGTCATCCTCGGCGGCGCCTTCCCGTGGGCGGCGCGGCGCGCGGTGCGTTACGGCGACGGCTGGTATCCGAACGCGTCGAGCGGCAACCCTGATGAGTACGTCCCGGCCTTCCGCAAGATGGCCCAGGAGGCGGGGCGCGACCCCAAATCGCTGTCGCTGCGGCTCGGCGGTGCGCCGGACGATCCCGACAAGCTGAAGCGCTTCCGCGACATGGGCATCGACGCGGTCAATGTCACGCTGATGTCGGAAACCCGCGACGAGCTGCTGCCAGTGCTCGACCGCTGGGCCGGCCATGTCCGCCAGCTGCGCGGCTGAGACGGATCAACTTTACCCGTCTTGGGCTCGATCGATCTTGGTGCGTCCTTCGACTGCTCGCTCCGCTCGCGCTCAGGATGAGGCAATGATTTTAATGCCATCGAGAAACGTCCCTCATCCTGAGCAGCGCTGCGGCAAAGCCGCGGCGCGTGTCGAAGGACGCACAACATCGACGCAGGATGCTTTCTCTAAATTAAAGGAAGGGAGCAGCCCATGCTGACGCTCTATTTCTCGCCCGGCTCCAGCTCGATGGCGACGCACATCGCGCTCAACGAGATCGGCGTGCCGTTCGAGGCAAAGCTGACCGCGCTGCACGAGCACAAGAACCGCGCGCCCGACTACCTCGCCGTCAACCCCGAAGGCAAGGTGCCGACCTTGATGATCGACGGCCGGCCATTGACCGAGGTTGCGGCAACCTTGTGGTACCTGGCCCGCCGTTACCCCGAGGCGAATTTGCTGCCGCAATACGGCGACATCGAGGGCGAGGCGCGCGTCATTTCGTGGATGTCGTTTATCGCCTCGACAATCCATCCGGCGCGCCGTACCGGCGACGAGCGGTGGCGCGAGGTCTTCGTCCTCGCCAACCAGCGCCTCGGCCCGAGCGAGTGGACCGTCGATCGCTACTCGATCGCCGACATCCATTTGTTCCGGCTGTACTGGCGCTTTGTCGACACGCTGCATCCCGCGCCCGGCGCCTACCCGAACCTGTCGGGCCATTACGATCGCATGATGGCGCGCCCGGCGGTGCAGAAGACCCTGAAGGCGGAGGCTGCGATCGGCTACAACCTGCCCCGATGAGTCGGCGGACAGCGGCCGATTGCCAGCCTAAGAGCGCTGGCCCATCATGAAATCCCCTGTTCCCCCTGAGGGATGATGCCGATGGCCCTCTCGACAAATCTCTCTCCCGACAAGCAGCGCGAGATGCTGCGCCAGATGCTCACGATCCGGCGCTTCGAGGAGCGCGCCTCGGCCGACTATCTCGCCGGCAAGATCTACGGCGTCGTGCATTGCTACATCGGCGAGGAGGCGGTCGCAGTCGGCGTCTGCACCGCGCTCGGCGGCAATGACCGGATCATCTCGACCCATCGCGGCCATGGCCACTGCATCGCCAAAGGCGCCGATCTCAACCGCATGATGGCCGAGCTTTACGGGCGGCAAACCGGCTACTGCAAGGGCAAGGGCGGCTCGATGCACATTGCCGATTTCGGCATCGGCATGCTCGGCGCGAACGGCATCGTCGCCGGCGGCATTTCGATCGTCACCGGCGCCGGCCTGGCGGCACAGATGGAAGGCAAGGGCGGCGTCGCGGTGTCCTTCTTCGGCGACGGCGCGTCGAACGCCGGCCCCTTCCACGAATGCCTGAATATCGCGGCGGCCTGGAAACTGCCGATGATCTATGTCTGCGAGAACAACATGTATGCCGCCCAGACAGCGGCGGCCCAGACGCATGCCTTGCCCGATGTCGCCGCGCGCGCCGCCGGCTATGGGATTCCCGGGATTGTGGTCGACGGCAACGATGTCTTCGCGGTGCATCAGGCGGCGAGCGGCGCCGTCGATCGGGCGCGCTCGGGCGGCGGCCCGACGCTGATCGAGTGCAAGACCTATCGCTGGCGCGCCCATACCGAGCGCAAAGGCCAACCCGATCCGCGCGACCAGGCGGAGGTCGAGGCGTGGAAGCGAAAAGACCCGATCGCGCTGCTCGAGCGCCAGCTCCGCGACCAGGGCGAGCTCGACGACCCAGGGCTGCGGGCGATCGAGGGCGGGGTCATGAGCGCTCTCGAAGCCGCCGTAGCCTTTGCGGAGGCAAGCCCGTTCCCCTTGCCCGAGCAGGCGACCGACGATGTCTTCGCCGCCTGAATCGATCCCAATGAATGGCTGGATAGACGTCATGCGTCCTTTGAGACGGCCGCTTCGCTGGCCTCCTCAGGATGAGGAGGTAGTCTTAATGCGATCAATAACATTTCCTCATCCTGAGGAGCGCCCGCAGGGCGCGTCTCGAAGGACGCAGGATGCCGCTGCAGCCCACCCCAACGGCTTGCTGACTGCCTCATTCGCGAGGATCGGACGATGCGAGAGCTGACGTATAACGAGGCCGCGCTGGAGGCGATCGCCGAGGAGATGCGGCGCGACCCCAAGATCTTCTACATGTCGACGGATGCGCTGCCGCCGCTGCTCAAGGAATTTGGCGAGCAGCGGGTCAAGGCGACCCCGATTACCGAGGCGGCCTTCACCGGGATCGGCATTGGCGCCGCCGGTTGCGGCTTCCGCCCGATCGTCGATTGGCGGCAGGTGACGTTCTGTTTTGTCGCGATGGATCAGATCGTCAATCAGGCGGCAAAGATCCACTACATGTTCGGCGGTCAGGTGACATTCCCGATGCTGTTCCGCGCGTCGGTCGGTGGCGGCGGTCTCGTCGCGGCGCAGCACTCGCAGTCGCCCTATTCGATGTTCATGAATGTCGCCGGCCTGAAGATGTTCCTGCCGTCGACCCCCTACGACATGAAGGGCCTGATAAAAACGGCGATCCGCGACAACAACCCGGTCATCTCGTTCGAGTCGAGCCGGCTGATGGGCCGAAGGGGTCCGGTGCCGGACGAGGATTACACGATCCCGCTCGGCCAGGCCGACGTCAAACGCGAAGGCAGCGATGTCACGGTCGTCGCCCTCGCTTGGCTCGTTCACGAAGCACTGGCCGCGGCCGAAGAGCTCGCCAAGGAAGGGATCTCGGTCGAAATCGTCGATCCGCGCACGCTCGTGCCGCTGGACAAGGACACGATCCGCAGCTCGGTGCGGAAGACCGGCCGCCTCGTCATCGCCGACGAGGCCGGACCGACCGCCGGCTTCTCGGCGGAAGTCGCCGCCGTCGTAACGGAGGACGCCGCGACATTCGCGCGCTTGAAGGCGCCTGTGAAGCGGGTTTGCGCGTTGCAGGTGCCGATCCCCTACAGCCCGGTGCTCGAAAATGCGGTCTTCCCCGACCGCAACCGGATCATCGCGGGCATTCGCGAGGTGCTCGACGCGAAGCAACCGGCCGCCGCGTGACGGGACGCGAGTGGGAGGACAGCCATGATCTGCGACGTACACGCACATTACACGCCGAAAAATTTCAGCGAGTTCATGGGCGACCGATTTGCTTCGCCGACGCATCTGGCGGTGAAGCGCGGGCTCGCGCGGCATCCGTTCTCGGATACGCAGGAGGACATCGACGCCCGCTTCTGGCTGATGGAAGACGCGGGCGTCGGGCGGCAGGTGCTGTCGCCGAACCACCCGCCGTACCTGCCGGACGAGGCGGAATGCGTCACCGCGGTCAAAATGCTGAACGACGCCTACGCCGATTTCGCGCACCGCTACCCTGACCGGATCAGCTCGTACGTGATGCTGCCATTGCCGCATATCGACCCGTCACTGAAGGAGATGGAGCGCGGCTTCGACCAGCTTGGCTGCGTCGGCGTCAACATGAATATCGTGTGTCTCGGCCGCTCTATCGCCGAGACCGAGTTCGAACCGCTCTATGCCGAGATGAACCGGCGCGGCGCCGTCCTGTTCGTGCACCCGGCTGGCAGCGCCATCTGCTCCCCGTTCATCATCGATTACAACTACGGCGGTTCGGTCGGCACCTCGCTCGAGGATGCGACCTTCGTGCTGCATATGATCGCCAAGCAGATCCCCTACCGCTATCCGAACATCAAGTTCATCGTGCCGCATCTCGGCGGTCCGATCCCGATGCTGATGAACCGCCTCGACAAACAGGGTCAGGGTCCGCGGGGTCATCCCAACCTCGCCGAGGCGCCGAGCGTCACTGCCCGGAGATTCTATTACGACACCGTGTGCTACGGCTCGAAACCGGCGTTCCTGTGCGCCCTTGAAGCGTTCGGCGCCGATCACATAGTGAGGGGCAGCGATTATCCGGTATTGCAGGGTTGGGAGGTTTACCGGGAGACCTTCGCTTACATCGAGCGGCTCGGTCTGCCGAAGGAACTCACCGACAAGATCCTGCACCACAATGCGCAGGCGCTGTTCGGCTTCGAGCACTGACGGTTCGTGCCGCGCTCCATGCGGCATGTGTTACCAATGGACTGAAATTTCTGATGCGTACCGATGAACAAATTGAAACTCTGCTTCTCGCACCAGTTCCATGCCTGCATTTGCCATCAGCAATGGAGACATGTGCTATTCAGGGGCGAGTGGCATTTGCGACACAGAAAGCCGAGCTCTTTGAAGCCGACACGGCGCTCACGCCGGCCTCTGGTTGGAACGTGTTGATCTACGCATCTCGCCCGGATTTGGGCGTCCCGCAAGGCTACCGTAACCGCGTTTCTCGGGTGTCTTTCTCTGCTGTTTTCGTCGCTTGGGTAAGAGCAGATCGGCATGGCAGGCACCCCAATCCCAGCGTTCGCCCTGTCTCGACCGAGGATGACACCCCCGTGATGGGATTTTGGGAAATTGCAGATTTGCAGCCGCTAGATCAGTTAGTTCCCTTGACTACGTTCCGAACTGCTGCCAACGGCCGGAGAGTGAATCGCGAACCGAGGGCACCAATTATCGTTTGGCGGCAGGCGTAAGACTGCATGGCCACGCCGGTTTAGAGCGGATACCAGCGATACACTCGGAAACGGGATTGTTGATGCAGATCGTCGATGCGCAGATTCACACCTGGGGCAGCGGGCTGCCGAGTCCGCCGGGCTGGGACCCGAATTCGACCGAGATGGCGCTGAAGGCGGTCAAGGACTACCCCGGCCGCTTCGCAATCATGGGCGCGCTGCCGCTCGACCGGCCGGAATCCCGCGTCCGCATCGCCACCTGGCGGCAACAGCCCGGGATGCTCGGCCTGCGCTACGGGTTTCTGAGCGACCCCGCGCGCCAGTGGCTGAAGGACGGCACACTCGACTGGTTGTGGGCGGAGGCCGAGAAGGCGGGCGTGCCGATCGCGATGCTCGCGACGGACTCGCTGAGAGAGGTCGGCGGGATCGCCGAGCGCCATCCCGGACTTCGCCTGACGATCGATCACCTCGGTGGTCGCGGCGGCACATCGTCGCTGAAAGACGCCGCGGCGATGACCCACATTCCGCAGCTTCTGGCGTTGGCGAAGTTCCCCAATATCGCGGTCAAGGCGACCGGCGTGGCGCATTATTCCGGCGAGGCCTACCCGTTTCCGGCGCTGCACACCTATCTGCGGCAGGTCTACGATGCATTCGGGCCGCGCCGCGTGTTCTGGGGTACCGACATCACGAAGATGCCGTGCTCGTGGCGGCAATGCGTGACGATGTTCACCGAGGAATTGCCGTGGCTGAAGGGCCGCGATCTCGAATTGGTCATGGGCGAGGCGCTGTGCGCCTGGTGGAGCTGGGACCGCGCTGCCGGAGCTGCGGCCTGAATGATGACGCTTGCGTCAATGGGGTATCATCGTACTGACGAGACGACCGACGGCCGCGATCCACGCCTGTCGCAATCAATGAGTTCTAGGAAGGATTAAACGACGATGAAGCGATGGCGGAAGCTTGCCGCGGCCGCGATCCTCGCGTCGGGCATGGCGCTGGGCGGGCCGAGCCCGGCGATAGCGCAAACCAAGCCGGAAGGCGAGATGCGGTTCGCGGTTTACGTGACGCTGGCGCCGGCTTGGCTCGATCCGGGGGAGGCCCAACCGGGTTTCGTGACGCCGTTCTGGGTGCTGGTCGCGCTGCACGATGCGCTGGTGAAGCCGATGCCGGGAAGCCGCATGGCGCCCAGCCTCGCCGAAGCCTGGTCCGAAAGCGAAGACAAGTTGGAATATGAATTTATCTTGCGCAAAGAGCTGAAATTCCACAACGGCGACCCGTTCACGGCCGAGGACGTCAAATTCAGCTTTGAGCGTGCCAAGGGAGCGCAGCTGAAGAGCAAGGTCAAAGAGGTCGTCATCGTCGACCCGCACAAGGTGCGGTTCGTCCTGCACGAGCCCTGGCCGGATTTCATGACGATCTACGGCACTTTCGCGAGCGGCGCTGGCTGGATCGTCCCGAAGAACTACGTCGAGAAGGTCGGCCCCGACGAGTTCATCAAGCACCCGGTCGGCCTCGGCCCTTACAAATTCGTCAGCATGAAGCCGGGCGTCGAACTGGTCATGGAGGCGAATGAGAGCTACTGGCGCAAGGTGCCGTCGGTCAAACGCATCGTCTTTCAGAGCGTCCCGGAAGCGACCACCCGGCTGGCGAAGCTGAAACAGGGTGAGGTCGATATCGCCTACCTGCTGGAAGGGGAACTCGGCGAGTCGATCAAGAATGACGCCAATCTGAAGCTCGTCTTCTCCGGCGGTATCGCGACCAATTTTCTCGATTTCCTCGACATGTGGGACCCGAAATCGCCTTGGGCCGACCAGCGGGTGCGCAAGGCCGCGAGCCTCGCGATCGACCGCAAGGCGCTCAGCGAGGCCGATACGCTCGGCGCCTCAAAGCCGAACGGCAACGTCGTGCTGAAAAGCATGGAATACGCGCTGCCGATCGAGGCCGACCCGTATGACCCGGAGGCGGCGAAAAAGCTGCTCGCCGAGGCGGGCTATCCGAACGGGTTCGACGGCGGCGAGCTGTATCCGATACCGCCGTACTTCTCCACCGGCGAGGCGATCGTCAATTACCTGGCCGAGGTCGGCATCAGGACGCGGCTGCGCACGATGGAGCGGGCCGCGTTCTATGCGGCGCTCGGCGCGAAAAAGCTCAAGGGCGTGTGCTTTTGCAGCACCGCGATCTATGGCAACGCCGCGACCCGGATTTCGGAGATCGTGCCGAGCACCGGCAATTACGCCTATGGCGGATGGCCCGATATCGATCAAATGTACAAGAAGCAGCTGACCGAGATCGACCCGAAGAAGCGCGAGGCCATGCTGCACGAGATCCAGAAAACTCTGCATGAGCGGACGCGGTTTGCGCCGATCTGGGACTATTTCTGGCCGAGCGGGCTGGGCCCGCGCGTCGAGGAGGCCTCGCTGATGAAGATCGATCCGTTCCCGTGGTCGGCGCCGATGGAAGATGTGCGCTTGAAGCGGCCGTAAGGGGCGCGTTGCTGCCACGGCCTACGGCTCGCTGACATGAGACTTACATCAACGGAGGGAATTCCCGAATGAAGACGAATTCGAAGAGCAAGCCAGTCTGCGTCGTGATCGGCGCCACCTCGAAGTGGCAGTCCGATGGGCGCAACACGATCCTGGCGCATGGCCATCCGGTCGATGACAGCGATGTCGAAATCGGCGTGCGTTGGGGCGTCGGCGGCGCGATCGCGCAGAAATTTGCACAGGAGGGTTTCTTCACCGTCGTCACTACCCGCAACGAGGGCAATGCCGCGCCGCTTGCCAAGGCGATCCGCGAGCAGGGCGGCGACTGCATGATCGTCGAGCTGGACCTCGTGTCGCAAGAGTCGATCGCGAATGCCTTCGCTGCGATCCGCCGGGAGGCGGGCGACCCGGAGGTGCTGATCTACAACGCCGGCTACCTGGAGGGCCGCGACCTGCCGCCGGAGAAGGAGCTGCTCGAATACGTGCCGGTCGAGATGCTCGACACCGGGCTGCACATCTCGGCCCGCGGGCCTTTCCTGGTCGCCCAGGAAGTGTTGCCGGCGATGCGCAAGAACGGCCACGGCTCGTTCTTCTTCTCCAACAACTCAAGCTCGCTGCGCGGCAAGAAGCGGATGACCGGACAATCGCTCTACTATCCCCGCGTCCTGATGCGCACGCTGTCTCAGGTGCTGACCGAGGATTATTCCGAGCATGGCGTGCATGTCGCGAACATCATCATCGACGGATCGATCGACTCGCCAGGCAGCCGTAAGCTGCCGCGCAATCAGAACCGCACCGACCTGATCATCAATCCGGTCAAGATCGCCGAGGCGTATTGGTACCTGCACACCCAGGACAAATCGTGCTGGACACACGAATTGCAGCTGACGCCGTTCGCCGCGAAGCCGAGCTTCTGACGCTGTAGCGGGCGAGACCCACTTAACTTGTTCCGCGGGGGCGGTGTTTCTCGCCCCCGCTCGACGATCCGCTGGCCGCCCTGCGGAGCCTAGATGTCGCCCATGCTGATCGCCCTCGGGGCGATGTTTCTGCAGCAGACGTTCGCGTCGGTCGGCAAGACCCTTCCCGCGGTGGTGGCGCCGCTGGTCATTGCCGAGCTGCACGCCGATCCGGCTTGGGTCGGCGTCTATTACGGCCTCTCCGCCGCGGCCTCGCTGTTCGCGCAAATGGGTTGCGGCAGCTTCATCATCCGCTACGGCGCGCTGCGGATGAGCCAGGTCGCGCTGGTGCTGCTGGGCGGCGGCATGGCGGCGGCGGCCGAAGGCGGACTGCTCGGCTTCGGCGCCTCGGCGGTCGTCGGCGGTGGCGGCGCGGCCGTCTCGACCCCGACCAGCTCGCAATTGCTCGGCCGGGTCTC
>VAZR01000213.1 GCA_005888515.1 Alphaproteobacteria bacterium
CGAATTGCAATGTGAAAGCCTGCTTGAAATCCATCTCCGCCGGATAGACGCCTGCGTTCACCATCGTCTGAAAGAAGTCCTGCCAGCGCGCCTCGCTCATTGCGCCGATGCCGTTCGTCTTGGCGTCGCCGCCGTCGACGACACCCTTCTGCTTCATCTTGCGGATGCCGTACGCGATCAGCGCGTCGGTCATTTCGGGGTTGTCGCGCTTGATCAGCGCGTTGCCCGGCGAGGGGTCGCCATCGAGATAGCTGTACCAGCCCTCGATGCTGGCATCGATAAAGCGCTGCACCAGATCCGGCTTCTCGTGCGCCAGCTTTTGCGAGGTCTGGATCAGCGCGCCATAGCTCGAATAGCCGGCATCGGCCAACAGCATCACGACCGGCTCCACGCCTTCCTTCTCGATCGTGTAGGGCTCGCTGGTCAGATAGCCCTGCTGGATTGCCTTTTTGTCGGCGAGGAACGGCGCGACGCTGAAGGTGTAGGGGCGGATCTGGTCGTCGGTATAGCCGAATTTCTGCTTTAGGAATTGCCAGGCGGTGACCCGCGTGTCGGAGCCGATCATGATCGGCTTGCCCTTGAGCTGTGCCAGGCTGTCATTGCCCTGGCCGGGATGGGCGATCAGCACCGAGGGGTCCTTTTGAAAGATCGCCGCGACCGCGACCATCGGGATGTTCTCGCGCGCGAAATTGAGCGGCACGAAGGAGTTGGAGGCGATGTTGAAGTCGAGCACCCCGGCGGCCAGCAGCTGGGCGTGATTCACCTGCGGCCCGCCCGGCCGCAAATTCACCTCGAGCCCGTGCCGTTTGTAAATGCCGGTGGCGATCGCCTGGTAGAAACCGCCATGCTCGGCCTCGGCCTTCCAGTCCGTGCCGAAATTGACGGTCTCCGCGGCGGCCGGGTGCAACAGCGCCACACCGGCGCAAACCGCGAGCGAAATGCCAAGGAAAGTGCGCGAAAAGCGGTTCATCTGCGGGCTGCTCAGGGGTGAAGGGCGCGGGAGTGTAGTCGCCGCGCTTTCTGCCGTCGAGCCAGGCGGCTATCGCAAGAGTCGCCGGGATTCGCTATGATCGCGCAACGCGCGTGCGATCCGCGTCACGCGACAGAAGGACTTGGGAGCAGGAAGGCGAGCCATGAAGAATCTGCTGGCCGTGATCGGCGACGGCAATGCGGGCCAGGTTCTCGAAGCCGCGTTGCTGGTGGCAAAGCGCTTCAACAGCCACATCGTCGGGCTGCACAGCCTGACCACCGAATATGCCGTCGTGTTCGGCGGTGAGATGGGGTTTTCGATTTCCTCCGAGGTCGATCGCACGCTTGAGCGCGAGGGGCATGAGCGGCGCGATCAGGCGCGCCGCCTGTTCCGCGAGTTCATGAACGCGCATGGCGTGCCGATCGGGGCGGTGGCGCCGGGCCATAACGGTCCGAGCGCTTCCTGGCGCGAGGAGGACGGCCGCCAGAACGCGGTCGTCGGCATGAGCGGGCGGGTCTACGATTTGATCCTCGTCGAGCAGCCGGAAAAGCTCGCCTCGATCGCCGAGGCGACGCTCGAAGATGCGCTGTTCGAAAGCGGCCGGCCGGTGCTGATGGTGCCAAAGGACGGCTGGAAGGCCCTCGGCGAGGTCGTCGCGGTCGCCTGGAACGGCAGCACCGAGACGGCGCTGACGGTCGCGCTCGGCATGCCGTTTCTGGCCCAGGCGCGCGAGGTCGTGATCGTCGCGGTCGGGCCGCAGCACATGCCCGAACCCGGCCCGACGGGCGACGAACTGGCGCGCACCCTCGAACGGCACGGCGTTCCGGTCAGCTTGCGCACCGCCTATGGCCGGCAAAAGCCGCAGGGCGAATCTTTCCTGAAGGAGGCAATGGCGGCGGGCGCCGATCTGATGCTGAAGGGCGCCTATACGCAGAGCCGCATCCGCCAGATGATCTTCGGCGGCGCGACCCGGCACATCATCATGGAATCGCCAATACCGGTGCTGATGGCGCGGTGATCCGTCCGCCGGGCGTCAGCTCGCTCGCTTAAGCCGGTTTACGGCCCTTTACCGCATTGGCGCGCGCCGTGTAGGTGATTTGCCCGGCGGCATCCGGCGGCAGGCGTTCTCGCACGCGCGCTTTGAGCCGCTCGGCCTCGGCCGCCGGCATCGCGGCAACGATTGGGCCAATGGTTGCCGCCGACAGAGTGGTTGTCCAAAACTCGTCGAAATCGGCGAAAACCCGCTGAACCGCGATTTCTCGCGTCTCGACCGCATCGAGGCCCGCACCGCTCCACAACGTCCGCAGCGCGTCGATCCGCGACGCGCCGACGCTTGGCGGAAGCGGCGGGTTGAGGCCCAATTCGCGCAGCTCCGCCCGGATCGGCTCCCCGGGGTATCCGGCACCCAACATGTCCCACGCATAAGCCGCGATCGTGCCGCCCGGCGCCACCACCCGCACCATCTCCGCCAGCCCTTTGGCAGGCTCGGGAACAAAGAAGATCACCAACGCCATGACCGCCGCATCGAACCGGTCAGCCGCGAAGGGCAGCGCCATCGCGTCGCCCTGACGGAACTCCGCGAGCCGGGCCGCGGGCCGGGTGCGGGCAAAGGCGAGCTGCGCCTCGGATGGATCGATGCCCTTCACCTCGGCGGGCGCACAGCGTTCGACCAGCAGCTCGCTGAATGCGCCGCTGCCGCACCCGATGTCGATCCACCGGAAGCCCGGACGCGGCATCAGCCAGTCGAGAAAGACTTCGCCGGCGAAGCGGCTCCAGACCCCCATCATGCGTTCGTAGGCGGCGCCGTCCTCGAAACGTATTTGATGCTCGGCCATCGGTTCCCTTCGGCTCGATCGATTTCCGGCTAAACCCAGGGAACTTAGCACTTCCGTCGGGTAGCGAAACCCAACCCATCGAAATCTGAGCACCTCAGACCCGGCCCACCAGTCAATTTGCGCGACAGTCCGCAACGGCCTCGCACGGCGCCTCGTTCGCCTTAACACAGGATAAAAAAGGCGAAAGAGGTCGGCATGGCCGAAAACAGAAAACCGCGAGAGCATCCCACGCAAAACGAGGGCGAGGGCAACCGCACCGCGGCGCGGCAATACAATGAGGCGCAACGGCGCTTCGTCGAGTCCGGCAAGGTCGAAAAAAAGGCGCAGGAAGCCGAATACGCCCTCGACACTCCGGAGAAGAGCGTGATGGAGCGCGCCGAGGCGATCGGCAAAAGCCATAAGCGGGCCGAGGATCCGGAAATCACCCGCAAACCGTGATCCGATCGAGGCTGCCAAGGAACTGTCGCGCCTGTCTCGAAATCGGGGCTCACAGAGCGGGCCGGAGCCCGTCGCGGGGGGAACCGGGAGGGCGTGAACATCGTTCTCGTGAGTAGAGATTTTGGCTGATTTTTTGCTGCCGTTTTCGGCAGGCGGAGGATGCTAGATGGCTGATCCCAATCAATTAAAACCCGGCTCGCTCTCGCGCGAAACACCCCGAGCGACCGGCACGCCGGTGGGCAGCACCCACGGCGACGGCGATGGCAGCCGGGCCGTTGCGGAAGCGACGGAGATGGGCACCGAGTTGATCGGCGCGGTGCGCGAGGGCGCCACCTCCTTTTTCGAGGAGCAGCGCAACCGCGCGGCGAATGAAATCGCCTCGCTCGGCGATATGCTGCGCCGCTCGGCCCAGTCGCTCGATCAGAACCGGTCGACCGCGATCGGGGTTTACGCCTCGGACGCGGCCAGCGAGATCACGCAATTCGCGGACCGGCTGCGCACGCGCTCGCTCGGCATGATCGCCGACGATGTCGAGGATTTCGCGCGGGGCTGGCCGGTTGCGTTCATGGCCGCGGCGGTTGGCGCCGGCTTCCTGGCCGGACGCTTCCTGATTTCCTCCGCCTCCCGCCCGCCGATGCAAAGCACGACGCCGCCGATGCCGCGCCCGGCAAGCACGATGGGCGGGCCGATCGGCGGCGCCCGCCATGATTTCGGCGCGGTCGGCGGGCCGGTATCGGGCGGCGCGAATGCCGGCTATGGCGGCAACCGTACTGGCGGACCACGTTGATGGCGGTCGATCCCGACGGGCCGGACGTCTTCGAGGCCCGGCCGAAGACCGACCGGTCGATCACGACGCTGCTGTCGGATCTGGCCAGCGAGACGATCCTGCTGATCCGGCAGGAGATGGCGCTGTTCAAGGCTGAATTGTCGGAGAAGTTCAGCCGGATCGGCCAGGGCGCGGGGGCGCTGGGCGCCGGTGCGCTGATCGCGTTCAGCGGCTGGCTGGTGCTGCTCGCCGCGGCCGTGCTGGGCCTCGCGGAGGTGCTGCCGCCGTGGCTCGCGGCGCTTATCGTGGCGCTGATCGTCCTGGCAATTGCCGGCGCTCTCTTTCTTATCGGCAAGAACAGGTTCGACGCAGACTCATTGATGCCGCGCCGGACCGTGCGCTCGCTGCGCGAGGACGAGGCATGGCTGCGAGAGCGGTTGCGATGACGGAACACAAAGAGCGCAAGGACGACAAGGAGCGCGAGATCGCCCGCACGCGGGGCGAGCTCTCTCTGACCCTGGCCGCGCTCGAGCGGAAGCTCGCCGCGCGCTACCTGATCGACGAGGGATTAAACATGTTCAAGGACACTCTTGGTGAAGATTACGGGTTGAACCGCGGCCTCGAAATGGTGCGCACCAACCCGATCCCGATGGCGCTGATCGGCATCGGCGCGGCTTGGCTGATCGCCAGCAACACCGACGCGGTGGACCGCATCGCCCGCGACGAGCGCATCCAGGCGGCCCGCCGGCGCATGACCGATCTCGCCAGCGATCTCGGCAATCGCGCCGGCGAGATGGCCAGCTCCGCCGCGCACCGGATCGGCATCGCCGGCAACGGCGCCGGCAATGGCGCTGATCGCCCGCTCGGCTATACCGGCAACCCGATGATCGACCAGCCCGGAGGGACGGACAGCTGGGTGCATCAGGTCAGCGGCCGGGCGCAGGACATGATCCAATCGGTCCGCGATTCGAGCGGCGCGATGCTGGATCGGGCGAGCGACAGCGCCAGCCGCGTCGCCGACCAGGTCGCCGATACGTTCGAGCGTCATCCGCTGCTGATCGGCGCGATCGGGATGATGGCCGGGGCGTTGATCGCGTCGCTGCTGCCCCCGAGCCGGGCCGATGACGAGTGGTTGGGTCCGTCGCGCGACCAGCTGTGGAACCGCGCCGAAGAAGCCGGGCAGGAGACGGTCTCCCGGGTGCGCAACGTCGCGATGCGGGCGGCCGATGCCGCCGCCGATGCCGCGGCCGAGACGATCAAGACGGAGACCGACAAGCCGCTGTCTGCATAGCCGCAGAACCCCGCTCAACACACCGGCGGCCTGTCCGAAAGATCCGGGCGGGCCGCCGGCTTTTTCGCGCCAACTTTTTGTCGCGCCGGTGCGGAAAGGGTTAACGGGAGTTTCCCCTTATCATAATGTCGCGCGAGTTTCGGCGCCCTTGGGGAAGGGCGGCAGAGGAGGGGGATCATGCGACGCTCAGCGGTATACTTGGTGATGGTCTTGGTGGCCGGTGTGATGGCCTCGCCGGCAATGGCACAGGTCCCGGTGCCGGTGGGGCCCGATTGCGTCTGTCTGCGGGTCGCCGTCGATGCGCTGGGTGCGGATCTGGCGGTCAAGCGGCAGGCCTATGACGGCATGCAGGGCGAAATCGGCCAGATCGACAATCAGCTGCAGAGCGAACGTTCGGGGATGGACGTCAACAACCCCGAAGCAATCGCGCGCTTCCGACAACTTCTCGAACGACGCGACGCCCTGTTTCGGCAATCGAGCGGGCCGGTTTTCGGCGAGCTGAGCGCCGCGACCGACCGCTACGGTGCGCGCGTCCAGGAATACAACGCCCGCTGCGCCGGCCGGCCGATGGATCCAGCCCTGCTCGCGCAGGCGCGAGCGAGGGGAGCCTGCCCGCCGCCATATTAGATTCCGGGATTATTCCCGCGGTTCGGGGTAGAGCGTCTCCGGCGCGATCTGCGGTTCGGCGATCACCGCCCATTGTCCATCACGCCAGGCATGGAAGAAGCAGCTGCGCCGTCCGGTATGGCAGGCGACGCCTTCCTGATCGACCAACAGCAACAGCGCATCGCCGTCGCAATCCAGCCGCAGCTCCTTCAGACGCTGCACCTGCCCGGAGGTCTCGCCCTTGCGCCATAGCGCCTGCCGCGAGCGCGACCAGTAGCAGGCCCGCCCCTCGGCGAGGGTAATGCGCAGCGACTCGCGGCTCATCCACGCCATCATCAGTAACTCGCCGGTGTCGTGCTGCTGCGCGATGGCCGGGACGAGCCCGTCGGCATCGAACTTGATCTCGGCCAGCGCCCGCTCGATCGGGTCCATGCTATCTCCACGCAGAGCTTTCCCGGTATCCCGGTGGCGCTCGCGAGATTGCTGTGCGAGAGCTGGATGTCCCGTGTGCGTCCTTCGACTGCTCGCTTCGCTCGCGCTCAGGATGAGGCTCTTTCTAGAATGCCACCAACAACGTACCTCATCCTGAGGAGGCCGCGAAGCGGCCGTCTCGAAGGACGCAGAGCGGCATTGCAGTACGACGTTGTACCCAGGACCCGGAATCTCCCCGGGGCGCAAATCCTTGTAGGCCACTGAGCCCGGCATTAGGTTGGCGCCGCTCTCAAAAACAAGAGCGAATTAGGTTGGCTCTGTAGGAACAGGGACGAGCCGTGTCGGATCTGATCCTCGAAACCCAGGGCCTGACCAAGGAATTCCGCGGCTTCACCGCCGTCCGCGGGGTGGATTTGCAGGTCCGGCGCGGCACAATCCACGCGTTGATCGGGCCAAACGGCGCCGGCAAGACCACCGTCTTCAACCTG
>VAZR01000214.1 GCA_005888515.1 Alphaproteobacteria bacterium
CCGATTTGTTGCAGCAGCCGGCCTGGCGGGTCGAATTGCCGGCGCCGCGCCACCGCCGGCTCGGCGATTTCCGGGTCGCGGTCTGCACGCAGTCGCCGCTCTGTGAGATTGATGCGAGCGTCGCCGAGCTCTTCGCCGCCACGACAGCGGCGTTGCGCAGTATCGGAGCCACGGTCGACGACACCGCCGGCCTGCCGCTCGGCGATAGGGAGCACCACCGGCTCTTCATGCTGCTGCTGCGCGCCGCGACGGTGTCGCGGATGAGTGACCAGGATTTCGCCGCCCAGCAGGTGATCGCGGCGACGCTCGGCGCCGACGATACGACCTCGCGTGCTGCGGTGGCGCGCGGCGCCACATTGCATCATCGCGGGTGGGGCAGCGCCAACGAGGCGCGCACTGCCCTGCGCTATGCCTGGCGCGGTTTCTTCGAGCGCTTTGACGTGCTGCTGACGCCGGTGGCGGCGACTGCTGCCTTTGTGCACGACCACAATCCCGACCGCGATTCCCGCGTGATACCGGTCAACGGCGCTTTGCGGCCCTATCAGGATCAGATGTTCTGGTCCGGATTGCCGAGCCTCAGCTACCTGCCGGCGACGGCGGCGCCGCTCGGCCTGACCGCGGCCGGTCTGCCGGTCGGCTGCCAGATCATCGGCGCGGAAGGTGAGGACCCGACGACGATCGAATTCGCCCGGCTGCTCGCCGGCGAAATCGGCGGCTTCGTCGCACCGCCCGGCTACGGCTGATCGGAAAGACGCCGCTCTCGGCTGGGCCGGCCTGCTCAGCCCTGCGACGCAATCACGCAGATCGCCTTGGGCTCGTCGATCCGCAGCACGATGCTCTCGCTGAGGTAGAGCTGATAATGAACGCCGTCCTGGCTGCTGTAACCGGCCTGCAGATCCTGCCCGAGGATCAGCACGCCGACCCGGGTGTCGACCAAGACGCCGCCGGCGATCGCGGCCTTGTAGATGCCGGCTGTGCACAGCCGCCGCAGATGTTCGAGCGCCATTACGTCGCTGCCGGGATAGAGACGGAATAAATTGTTGTAGAGCACCGGCGACAAGGCCAACGCGTATGGTCCGCGATAGCCGCTGTCGTCGAGCTTGGTCGCCGCCGCCAGCACGTCGTGCAAGGCACGGTCGGGCGCCGTCCAGTCGCCGATACCGACTTGTTGGTGGTCTTCCATCGTCATCATGCCGGCGAGTCCGAACGCCGGCTGGCCGGTGTAAATCAGCTCCTCCTCGCGGTTGGCGACCGCCTCGGCGGCGTTCTGCGCCGGGCTCAAATCGAGCGGCTGGCCGTTCTGCACATGCGCCGACACGCGCCGGATGCTCAGCTGAAAGCTCTTGCGCAGCATCGGCAGGGGGATCGCGCGCCCCATCACGGCGCCGGCCTCGTCGGGCCCTGGTTGGCGGCAATAATCGTCGTTGCCGACCTCGATCGCGGTCAACCCGACCCCGAACGGCCCCTCAAGATCGAGATAGCGCCGCGCGGTCAGCTGATCGCGCGCCGCGCTCGCCGCGGCATCATCGATCATCCGCCAGATCTCGCCGGGAAACGGCGCCTGGTCGCGGTTGAGGCTGTCCATCACCGCGCCTCCTTCAACGAGCCGATCGTGACGAGGCTGCCGCGGTTGGACGGCGGTGCACCGCCCGCGCTTTGCCCGGCTTCGATGGCCTTTTCGATGCCGGTGATCGGCCCGTCGGTGAACAGATAGGTCTTCAAATGTCCGGCGAAATCCGCGTTGGTCCGCCGGATCCATTCGAGGACCATCGAGGCGTGCTCCATCTCCTCGCGCATGTTGTGCAGCAGGATCTCCCGCAACGCCTCATCCTCGGTGTCGTCGGCGCGCTGGCGATACCAATCGACCGCCTCGAGCTCTTCCATCAGCGAGGTGATCGCGTTGTGCAGGAGGCGCGCCTCCTGCGACAGCACCTCGCGCGGTGCGTGCAAAGCTTCGCTCGACATTGGCTCCTCAGCCGCTCTTCGCCCGACTAGCCCCGTCGGCTAACGCGGTGTACCTACAAACGTTCACCGCTGATCCCGCCTCGGGGTATCGCGCGCCGATGCTCAGCGCGGCAACAGCAGCCCGGCGATCAGATCGGCCGGCCAGAACAGCCCGGCGGAAAACGCCACGGCGAGGTTGGCCGGGTCGTGCCAGTTACGCCCGGCCCGGCTGTCGGCGCTCAGATGCGCCGCGAAATCGAGTGCCGCCGCGGCCGCGTAGAGGCACAGCGCGATCAGCCACACCCGCCGCGTCACTGCTCCGGTGTCTTCTTTGGGGACGTGGTCCTGTTGGTTGCTTGCCACGCTCGCGAGAACCCTTAAGCCGTCGGCCCGGCGAAGGCCGGGACCCACTCTTCAGCCGGCTCGGAAGCCGATAAGTGGATCCCGGCCTTCGCCAGGATGACGATTGAGGAGTGCACCGGCTCCCGTACGGTGATTACACGACGCGGATGTTCTTGAACTGCCAGGGATCGTCGCGGTCGAGATCTTCCGGAAACAGCCGCTCGCGGTCGGCGAGCGGCGTCCAATCGCCATAGACGCCGACGAGTTCGCCGAGGTAGGGCCGGCAGATCTCCAGCACCCGCGCGAAATCCAATTCTTCCGGCTCGACGACGCCGCGCTGCGGATGCTCGATCGCCCAGATCACCCCGGCCAAAACCGGCGCGGTGACCTGCAGGGAGGTCGCGTTGTTGTGCGGCGCCACCCGCCGCGCCTCCTCGATCGACAACCGCGAGCCATACCAATAGACGCCCTTCTGCGGTCCGAGCAGCAATACCCCGAGCTCGTCGATGCCCTCGACGATCTCGTCCATCATCAGCCTCTTATGGTGCTGCAGATGCCAGTTCTTGCCGGCCAGCTCGTGCAGGCTCAGCACCGCGTCGTCGCACGGGTGATAGGCGTAATGGCAGGTCGGCCGATACAGCACCCGCTCGCCGTCCCGCACGGTCAGGTAATCGGCGATCGAGATCGACTCGCCATGGGTGATCAGAAACCCGTGATAGGGGCCTTCGAGCGGCGTCCAGCTGCGCACCCGCGTCCCGGCCCCCGGTCGCAGCAGATAGATCGCCGCCTGGCTGCCGAAATCATGGCGCTGCCCGTCGCCCGGGAAATGCCGCTCATGCGTGCCCCAGCCGAGTTCGGCGGGTTGCGAGCCCTCGCTGAAAAACCCGTCGATCGACCAGGTGTTGACGAACTCGCCCGGCGCCTTCGGGATGCGCGACACCTGCGTGTCGCGTTCGGCGACGTGGATCGCTCTGACCCCGAGCCGCTGCGCGAGCTGGCCCCAGCCGGCGCGGTCGGCGGGCGCGGCGGTGCCCGGATCGGCATCGCGCGCGACATCGAGCAAGGCCCGCTTGACGAAATGCGATACCAGCCCGGGATTGGCGCCATGCGTCAGGATCGCTGTCGGGCCAAGACTGTCGCCCGGCTGTTTGGAGCGCAGCGCCAGCGCGCTCTCGCGTAGCGCGTAATTCGAACGCGCCGCCGGCGGCAAATTTGGGTCGGTATAGCCGCCGGGCCACGGTTCGATGCAGGTGTCGAGATAAAGCGCGCCCAATTCCCGGCACAGTTCGATCAGCGCGACGCTCGACACGTCGACCGACACGTTGAGCAGGAAATCGCCCGGCCCGAGCCATCTTTGGAGCACGGGGCGGTAATTCTCACGGGTCAGCGCCGTCTCGACAAAGCGCACGCCGTATTCGGCGGCGACCTCATGGCCGCGCAATTCGGCGGTGATGATCGTGATCTGGTCGGGTTTTAGAGCGATGTGACGCAGCAGCAGCGGCAGGACCCCCTGGCCGATGCTGCCAAAACCGAGGATGACGAGGCGGCCGGGAAAGGCGGTGTGTTTATTGTCGGGCATGTCAGAAGCGCCGCTGCGAGGGACGCGAAGCGGTACGGTTGACCTCCGGCAATGTCAAGGCGGCGCCGCGGCTTCCCGAATTGATCCAAGTAAAAGATCAGGCTGGTGGTCCCTGCTAAATTGCTCAGTAGCGCGCCGAGGGCTGGCGCGGGAGACCCCAATGCGATTTCCCCCCAACGCGACTTAAGGAACCGACTGCCGCGCCGGAAGCTCAAAAGCTGCGCGATCTCGCGACTTGGTACCGTGAATTCGCTGAACGCGCGGGAAGCACCACGATCTGGGAGACCCGGCTGCACATGGCGGAAGATCTCGATCAGGAGGCCAACCGCCTCGAGCGCGAGCGCATAGCCCGCCAGTTCGGCGCGAAGCGCCGGGCAGATCAAAAGGCCTAGGCGCGCCCACCAGGCGCGCGGTGGCGCAGCATAGGCGCGTGGCCGCGCCGATGACGGTCGCGCTCAATTCGCTCTTTGGCGGCCGCGCCGAATTCTGCCGCCCATAGCCGCAGCTGCTCGATAAACTCCGGCACCCACGGCTTTTAACAGCTCGCGGCAGCGTTCGGCCTTTCTGACGAAATAGCGGGCATCGGCCATGGTAAGTACCTCCCACAGACAACACACCCGCGATCCGTCCGGTTCACGAGGGAGCAAACCGGTTGAACGCGCGTTTTTGCCTTGACAAGTTCCTGGTTTGTTCCTATATAGGCACAGAAGACCCCACGATCGGTTGATTGAGGCGATTTTGTTGCAAAGAGCGCTGCAAAACCAGCAAACGGGCACGGAAGGCGCGGAACGGAGATGTCGTCCGCCTGCAAACACCCTGTAATTGCAGGCGCCGCACGGATCGCGCGAGACCTGACAACAATGGCTTCTGGCTGCAAAGACGCTGCAAATGCAGCCAGAACCGGTGACAGCGCTGAGCCGCTCGCGTCTGGGGCTGACGGGCGGCCTTCATTTCGCCACGGGCCCGAACGACAGTACCGGATTGCAATACCCCGCAACTCGGATAGTGTGCGCCCGCTTTTTGGAGACATGCTTTTATGCGTAAATGGTTTCTTGCCGCCGGGCTGACCGTCTTGTTGCTGCCGATGCCCGCTCTGCCGCAGCAGAAAGCCGGCAAGGGCAGCGTCTACGAGCAGCTGAACCTGTTCAGCGAGGCCTTCGAGCGGATCCGGCAGGATGCGGTCGAACCGGTCGCCGACCAGAAGCTGATCGAGACCGCGATCGCCGGCATGTTGTCCGGCCTCGATCCGCGTTCGGTGTATCTGAACGAGAACGAGTACAAGGCGCTGAAAACCCCGACCGCCGACGAGAGCGCCTCGCCCGGCCTGGTCGTGACGCTCGACAACGGGACAGTGAAGGTGGTCTCGCCGCGCGACGGTTCGCCGGCGGCGGCGGCCGGCCTCAAGCCCGGCGATTTGATCTTCACGATCGACAAGGAGCCGACCTACGACCTGACCCTGCCGGAGATCGAGCAGAAATTGCGCGGTCCGGCCGATAGCGAGATCGCGCTGATGCTGCGTCGTGGCACCGGCGCGCCGATCGAGACCAAGTTGAAGCGCGCCGCGGGCAAATTTCCGACCGTCAGCACCCGGGTCGAGGGTGGGGACATTGCCTATGTCCGCCTCGCCGGGTTCGATGCCTCGACTGCCGGCGCATTGGCCGATGCGGTCAAGGAGCTGCGCCAGCAGACCGGCAACAAGCTGATCGGCTTCATCATCGATCTGCGCAACAGCCCGGGCGGCAATTTTGATGCAGCGGTCGCGGTGGCCGACGCCTTTATCGACAAGGGCGAGATCGCCGTCGTCAAGAGCCGCAAGGCCGATAATGCCAAGCGTATCAGCGCGACCCCGGGCGATTTTGCCAACGGGCTGCCGATCGTCGCGCTGGTTAATGGCGGTACCGCGCGCGAGGCCGAGCTCGTCGCCGGCGCTTTGCAGGACAATCACCGGGCCGTACTGCTCGGCACCAAGACCTTTGGTGAGAGCGCGATCGAGACGATCATCCCGCTGAACGGCAATGGTGCGATCAAGCTGACGACGGCGCGTTTCGAGACGCCGAGCGGCCGCGCGTTCCAGGACAAGGGTCTCGAACCCGATCTGACGGTATCACCGCTGAAGCTGGACAAGGTCGCACAGGCCGACCACCGCCGCGAGGCCGATCTGCGCGGCGCGCTGAAAAACCCCGATGCCGCCGCCAAAACCAGCACTCCGACCCCGCCGCCGAGCGCCGCTCCCGGAAACCCACCGGGCACGACGCCCGCGAAGGAGCCGAGCGCTTCGGCTCAGCCGGCAAAGAACGAGCAGCCTTCGGTCGCCTCCGGTGACATCGGCACCACTAGCGATGAGCAGCTCAGCGAAGCGGTCGACGTGCTGCGCGGCCTCGCTCTGGTCAACGGCCGCACCGCCGCGGCCCGCTGAGGGGCACGGGAATGCGCATTCTGGTGCTCGGGGCCGGCGCGGTCGGCGGGTATTTCGGCGGGCGGCTGGCCGAGGCGGGCCGCGACGTGACGTTTCTGGTGCGTGCCCCTCGCGCCGCGACGCTCGCCGAAAAGGGGCTCAAGGTCGACAGTGCGCTCGGCGATTTTCAGGTGCCGGTCAAGGTCGCGACGGCCGATCGCGTCGGCGGCCCGTATGATTTGGTCCTGCTGACCGCCAAGCACTACGACCTCGATGCCGCGATCGATGCGATCCGCCCCGGGGTCGGACCCGGTACGGCGGTGTTGCCGTTGCTCAACGGCCTCATTCATCTCGCCCGCCTTGAGGCGGCCTTTGGACGGGACCGGGTGCTCGGCGGCGTCGCCTATGTCGGCGCCGTGCTATTGCCCGACGGCTCGATCCGCCATGTCAATCGCATGTCCGGCATCGCCTTCGGAGAGCGCGGCGGCGGCATCAGCGAGCGGGCCAAGGCGATCGAACAGCAATTCGCCAACACCCCGGTCGCCGCTCCGGCGAACGACAACATCCTGCAGGAGATGTGGGAGAAGTTCGTGATGATGGGCGCGATGGCGGGGATGAACTGCTTGATGCGCGGCAATGTCGGCGAGATCGTCGCGACTGAGGAGGGCGAGGCGCTGATGGCCGAGGCGCTGCGCGAATGTCAGACCGTCGCCGAAGCGGCCGGGTTTGCGCCACGGCCGCAGAGTCGCGATCGGGTGCAGGCGCTATTGACCGAGCGCGGCAGCGTCAACAGCGCCTCGATGCGTCAGGATCTCGAAGCCGGCCGGCGCACGGAGGCCGACGCGATCCTCGGCGACATGCTGCGCCGCGCCCGCCATTTCGGAGACGATCGTGCGCAGCATGACGCGGCGCTCCTGCGGCGCGTAATCGCCGGCGCCGCGGTGCATCGTCGCCCGCTCGTCCCAGATCAACAAATCGCCGACCTGCCAGGGATGGTAATAGACGAACCGCTCCTGTGTCGCATGCGCCGCCAGCTCCTCGATCAGCGGCCAGGCCTCTTTGCGGTCCATCCCGACAAAGCCGTGCGTGTGCATCGGGTTGACGAACAGGATCGGGCGGCCGGTGACAGGGTGGTGGGTGACCGCCGGCCGCGGCTGCTCGTAATACTCCTTCTCCGTCTGCCCTTTGTTGTTGCCATACAGCTTTTCGCCAACGGGACCATCGGTGCGGCCGTGCAGTCCGGTGAGGCCGGCCAGCCGCTGTTTCATGCTGTCCGGCAAGGTGTCATAGGCGGCCCGCATATCGGCGAACATCGTGCCGCCCTTTGAGGATGGAACCTCCAGCGCATAGAGCATCGCCAGAAGCGGCGCCTCCTCCTCATAGGTCGAGTCGGTGTGCCAGTCGGTGGCGCGCTTGACCCCGTACCAGTCGACCTTGCCATCCTCCTCGACATTGGTCAGCCAGGAGACTTCCGGGTATTCCCGATGGCGGTATTTGATCAGGGCATGCTGCCGCGGCGTACCAAACCGGCGGCCGAACGCGGCGATCTCGGCGGCGCCGAGCTGCTGGTTCCGGAACACCAGCACCGGATTTTCGGCGAAGGCGCGCTCGATCCAGGCGAAGGTCGCGTCATCGAGCGGCTGCGACAGATCGATACCGAGCGCTTCGGCGCCGAGCGTTTCGCCGAGCGGGCGCAGTTGCGGTGAACCGGTCATGGGCGATCCTCCGATTGACGGGCCGTGCTCGGCTGGTGCGCCGGCTGCCCGGATTCGTTGCGCATTATGATCTGGCGCCGCTGCGGCGCGCAATCGGCAGCGTCGCCCAAACGGTTAATTGGTGATCGATCCGGGCGGTCTATCGCCGGCTCACTGCATGAATATGCGCAAAATGCGACGGTTCTGTTGGCATCAAATTGGGCCCGTATCATCAAGTCTTTACCATCGACCCGTAGCGTGGCGCTGCTTCGCACGCCATCGAGGTTAAGGCGACATGTTTTTGGGCGACATCCTGGTTGGGCGCGGGCTGGTCAGTGCCGCCGATATCGATGCGGCACTGGCACGGCAGCTCACCGAAGGCGGCCGCCTGGGCGACAATTTGATCGCCATGGGGCGGCTGACGGCGGAGCAGCTGGCCGAGGTCATGAACACCGCGCCGGCAGTCCCCGCCAGCCTCGAAGAGACCGGGATCTCCCAGCGGAGCCTGCTCAATCTGCTGCTCAAATTCATGCTCATCGAGGGCTGCGAGACGCTTTTAGACCTCGCCGAGCGCCTCAAGCTGCCGCGCCGCGCCGTCCAGCAGCTGCTCGATGAGGCCGTGCACCAAAAGTTGATCCAAGCAGTCGGTGCGGCGCCCGGCGGGCTGGCGCTCTCCATCCGGCATGCGTTGAGCGAAACCGGTCGAGCCGCGGCCAAGGAAGCCCTCGAACAGAACCTCTATCTCGGCCCGGCGCCGGTATGCCTCCCGGCCTATCACGATCAGGTTCTGCGCCAGCGCATTTCGAACGAGCAGCTCGATTCCGAGGCGCTGCGCCAAGGTTTCGAAGGGCTGGTCGTCCCGGAGCATTACATTCGCAAGCTCCTGCCGGCGGTCAATGCCGGTCGCAGCGTGTTGCTGTTCGGACCGCCCGGCAACGGCAAGACGACGCTCGCGACCCGCATCTCGACGATCTTCAAGGACGTCGTCTATATCCCCTATGCTGTCGAAATCAGCGGCCAAATCATCAAGGTCTTCGATCCGTCATTGCATAAGCCCGCGGCGATCCAGGCGCCGGCCGCTGCAACCCCGTCCGGGATTGGCCTCCAGCGGGAGACCTTCGACCAGCGGTGGGTCGCCTGCAAACGGCCGGTGGCCGTGACTGGCGGCGAGATGACGCTCGACATGCTTGACCTGCAGCACAGCGCGGAAACCAAATTCTACGACGCGCCGCTGCACGTTAAAGCCCTGAACGGAATGTTGCTGATCGATGATTTCGGTCGCCAGAAGTTCAATCCCAACGATCTGCTGAACCGCATGATCGTGCCGATGGAAAGCCAAGTCGATTACTTCAAGCTGATCACCGGGGCGAGTTTCTCGCTGCCGTTCGACGTGCTGCTAATTTTCTCGACCAATTTGCAGCCCGCCGAATTGATGGATCCGGCGTTTCTGCGGCGCATCCAGTACAAGATCAAATTGTTCGAGCCGACCCGCGACGAGTATCGCCAGATCTTCGAGGGCGTCGCTAAATCGCGCGCCTTGACCCTGACCGATCAGGTCTTCGATTTCGTCGTGCAGACTTTGCGCACCGGCGAGTTCGGCTTGGCTTATTACCAGCCGCGGTTCATCTGTGACCAGGTAGTCGAGGCGTGCAAATGCTTCAACATGCCGCCTCAGCTTACGGTGGAGCTGGCGATCGAGGCGCTGACGAACCTTTATTTCGATATCGAGGCCGCGCAAGAGGATGCCGCGGCGGCGCCGCGCGTCGCGGCCTAGCCGAGTAGGCGCGGCGCTACTGGGCGACCCAGCCGCCGTCGATCGACAAAGCCGCGCCGGAGATCGTCGATGCCGCCTCGCCGCACAGGAAGACGGTAAGCGCG
>VAZR01000390.1 GCA_005888515.1 Alphaproteobacteria bacterium
TCAACCCGCGCCGTCTGCTGGTGCTGCCGAATGGCGATGTGCTGGTCGCCGAACAGAGCGCCGGGTATCTGACGCTGCTGCGCGACGACGGCGAGGGCCGCGCCAAATGGATCGACCGCCATGTCGAGGACCTGAACCGGCCTTACGGCCTCGCCTGGCGCGGCGACGAGCTCCTGGTCGCCGACCAGGACGGGATCTGGCGCGTGCCGCATGTCGTCGGCGCGATGCGCGCCGGCCGCCCGGCGCCGACGCAGAAGGCCGCCGACGTGCCGACCGAGCAACGCAAGCCGGTGCCGGGGGCCTACGGCGCCCAGCTCCTGACCAAGAAGGGCGTCTTCGGCATTGCGCAGGGTCACCAGAACCGTGGCCTGGCGATCGACCCGAAAACCGGCGCGCTGTTCGTCGGCGTCGGGTCATCCGGCAATCTCGGCGTCGAGCCCGAGCCCAAGGCGACGATCCAGCGCTTCGATGCCGACGGCTCGAACCAGATGACCTATGCTTCCGGCACGCGCAACGCGACGGCGCTCGCCTTTCACCCGACGACCGGCGAGCTGTGGGCGCTCGTCCAGGAACGCGACGGGCTCGGCGATAATCTGCCGTACGACTATCTGATCCGGGTACAGCAGGGGGGCTTCTACGGCTGGCCCTACGCCTATATCGGCAAGCATCCGCAGCCCGGCTTCGCGCAGCTGGCGCCCGACAAGGTCAACGCGACGATCGCGCCCGATCTCTTGTTCCAGGCGCATTCCTCGCTACTCGATCTGACGTTCTACGAAGGCGACCAGTTCCCGGCCGAATACAAGGGCAGCCTATTCGTCGCCCTCAAGGGGTCGTGGAACCGCTCCGAGCCGACCGGCTACAAGATCGTGCGGGTGCCGTTCAAGGACGGGAAGCCGGAGGGCTATTACGAAAACTTCGCGACCGGGTTCTGGGCCTCCGGCGAGCATCGTGCCGAAGTATGGGGCCGCCCGGCGGCGCTGGCCGTCGCGAAGGACGGCGCCCTCCTCGTCGCCGACGACACCGGCGGCACGATCTGGCGCATCGCCTATACCGGGAAACAGTAACGACGCGAGCGAGCGTGCCGACGAATGCCGGGCTCTGCCAAACCCTCGGCAAACATCAAGCACCCAAAAGAGCGGCGTCGGGGTGTGGCGGGCCGTAGAGCAGCCCAGACGACAAGACAGCAGGAACAGTCGCCGGCGCCAGCTGTGCCCAAATCTCGGGAGAGACAAAAAAGCCACCGCGCTTTTCGATGACTTCTGCGCTCAGCAGAGCGAGCGGCGGGTAACCGTGATGTGCTTCCTCTCGGCGGGTTGGTGTCGGCCGACGCCAGCACCCCGAGGTTTCCTCGCCCATGACGCCGACGCAGAAGGGCGCGCGAGCGTACAAATGATCGACGATACCGGCGAGCCAACGCTCGTACAGGAAATCCGAGCGTGAGCCAATCCGAAGGCTCTCGCGTTTGTATGCCGAACTTGATCGGCTGGGCCAAGTCGTGGTCGGACGCACAGCTCTCCTGGATGCATTGAACAATGAAGGGCAGAGAGGCAACATCGAACATCTCGAGTATGCCGAATTCGCATTCGGGTCCGTTCGGCACAATCGACCCGGCCCACGGCCCCGACACGCCGGTGCATGTCCAGAGATGTTCGATCGCTTTATTTCCGCGCTCTCTGTCACCGGCTGGACCGAGTTCCAGGGACAAATCGAAAGACAGTCCCGACTCGAAATGCGCCTTCAAATCCGCTGGTAGCTCTTGCTCGCCCGAACCGGTCATCGACGCACTCGTCTAGGAAAACCCTTATTCGACCGATTCAACGAGCCGGTCTTTCGCCGCTTCGAGGAAGTCGATCACCTGCTCGCGCGTGACGCTCGGAAACCCGGCGAGGAATTCGTCGATCGACTCTCCCGCGGTCAAGTAGTCGAGCAGCGTCTGCACCGGAACCCGGGTCCCCGAGAATACGGGCGTACCACCCATCACGTCTGGGTTCCGGCTGATGACGCTGCATTTCATGATCTGAGCCTAACTGGGATGCAATAGCAGAAGCGGCAGCGGCGGAACACGCTTCTCAACCGCTGCTTGCCCGGGTTTTCGTCCAGCTGTCGCGCAGGCCGATCGTGCGGTTGAAGACGAGCGAGCCGGGCCGGGAGTCGGGATCGCGGCAGAAATAGCCCTGGCGCTCGAACTGCACCGGCGCCTCGGAATTATCGCCCGCGAGCGCCGGCTCGACGACCGCACCATGCAGCACCTCGAGCGAGTTCGGGTTGAGGTCGGCCATCAGGTCCCCCTCGGCGCCGGGATCCGGCCGCGTGAAGAGCGGGTGATAGAGCCGGATCTCGGCAGGAACCGCCTGCGATGCCGATACCCAATGGATTGTGCCGCGCACCTTCCTGCCGTCGGGCGCGTTGCCGCCGCGCGTCGCCGGATCGTAGGTGCAGCGCAATTCGACGATCTCGCCGGCGGCGTCCTTCACGACTTCCCGGCAGGTGACGAAATAGGCGTAACGCAGCCGCACCTCGCGGCCAGGCGCCAGGCGGAAGAAGCCCTTCGGCGGATCTTCCAGGAAATCGTCGCGCTCGATGTAGAGCTCGCGGCCGAACGGGAGGCGGCGGCTGCCGGCGGCGGCATCCTCCGGGTTGTTGACCGCCTCGATCTCCTCGCCCGGCCCTTCCGGATAGTTCTCGATGACCAGCTTCAGCGGCCGCAGCACCGCCATGCGGCGCGGCGCGCTCTTGTTCAGGACATCGCGCACCGCCGCTTCGAACATGCCGACATCGACCAGGCTGTTGGCGCGCGCGACCCCGACCCGGCGGACAAATTCGCGGATCGCCCCGGGCGGCACGCCGCGCCGGCGCAGCCCGACGAGGGTCGGCATGCGCGGGTCGTCCCAACCGGCGACGTGTCCCTCATCCACCAGCCGCTTTAGAAAGCGCTTGGACATGACCGTGTAGGTCAGGGCGAGGCGGGCGAATTCGTACTGCCGCGGCCGAGATGGGACCGGCAGATGCTCGATCAGCCAGTCGTAAAGCGGGCGATGGTCCTCGAATTCGAGGGTGCAGATCGAATGCGTGACGCCCTCGATCGCATCCGACTGGCCATGCGCAAAATCATAGGTCGGGTAGATCGACCATGTGCCGCCGGTGCGCGGGTGCTCGGCATGCAGGATGCGGTACAGCACCGGGTCGCGCATATTGATGTTCCCCGAGGCCATGTCGATTTTCGCCCGCAGCACCCGCGCGCCGTTTGGGAACTCACCGGCACGCATGCGGCGGAACAGATCGAGGTTCTCGGCCGGGCTGCGGTCGCGATAGGGGGAGTTGCGGCCGGGCTCGGTCAGCGTGCCGCGCATCGCCCGCATCTCCTCGGGCGGCGTATCATCGACAAAGGCGTGGCCGCTCTGGATCAGGTGCTCGGCCCACTCATAGAGCTGCTCGAAATAATCCGAGGCGTGATGCAGGTGCTCGCCCCAATC
>VAZR01000391.1 GCA_005888515.1 Alphaproteobacteria bacterium
GCGGCAATATCGGCGGGGTCGTAGCGTCCAGAGATATGTGTCAGGTAAAGCGCGCCGACCTGTGCGGCAGCAGCGAGCCGGCCGGCCTGCGCTGCCGTCAGATGACCGCGCTCAGCAGCGAGAGCGGCATCCGCTTCGAGGAACGTCGCCTCGACCACGAGGGCATCGGCGCCGCCGATAGGCCCAACCAGCGAAGCCACCTCCTCGGTATCGCCGACCACCGCCAGGCTGATTCCGGCGGCAGGCGGTCCCTGCACCGCATCGGGCTCGATCTGCCGGCCGTCGGGCAGCACCACCGCTTCGCCGGCGGCGAGCCGGGCGCGCAACGGCCCCGACGGGACGCCGAGCGCGGCGAGGCGGTCGGCTCGCAAATGCCGGCGCGGAGTTGCATCGAAGCGGTAGCCCAGGCTCTCGGTGCCGCGATGCCGGACCGGGAAGCAGGTCACGGCGAAGGCGCGCATGGTCAGAACCGGGCCGGGCCGCAGTTCGACGAATTCCAGCGGCACCGGCGCGCGCGGCAGGGGATAGAGGCTTCCGAGGTATGGCTCGACAAAGCGCAGCGTCTCGCGGCTGCCGCAGACCTTGAGCGTGTTGCGTACGTCGAACAGACCAAGCGTGGCGATCAGCCCGCCGAGCCCCAGCACATGGTCAAGATGGGCATGCGTCAGCAGGACATGGCCGATTCGGCGAAAGCCGCTGCCGGCGCGCAACAGCTGGCGCTGCGTGCCCTCGCCGCAATCGATCAGGAAACGTTCGGTGCCGGCGCCGACCAGCAACGCCGGGAGGCCGCGCTCGGCCGACGGGGTGCTGGCAGCGGTGCCGAGAAAGGTCAGGTCGAACATCGGGCTCGGTCACCGTAGGCATCGCTTTCACTATTCCTTACATTGGATTCGCGTCGGCAGAGCGAAAGACGGAACTGATGGAACCGGATTGGCTGGTCTGGGCGCGCCGGTTGCAGGCGATCGCCCAGACCGGCCTGACCTTTGTCCAGGACCCCTTTGATCGCGAGCGCTATGAGCAGATCCGCAGGCTCGCCGCCGAGATCATGGCGGCGCACAGCAATGCCGAAACGGCGCTGATCGAGAGCCTGTTCGCCGAACAGAGCGGCTACGCGACGCCGAAGGTCGATGTCCGCGCCGCCGTGTTCCGCGACGACGGCAGCCTCTTGATGGTGCGCGAAGCGAGCGACGGCCGCTGGTCGCTGCCCGGCGGCTGGGCGGATGTCAACCAGTCGCCGCGCGAGGCCGTCGTGCGCGAGGTGCACGAAGAATCCGGGTTCGAGGTCGTGCCGCTGAAGCTGGCCGCGGTGTTCGACCGCTCCAAGCACCCGCATGCGCCGGTGCGGCCGTTCCACGTCTACAAGCACTTCTTCATCTGCGCGATTCGCGGCGGCGCGCCGCTCACCAGTCTCGAAACCACCGAGATCGGCTTCTTTAACGAGGAGACCCTTCCCGCCGATATTTCGATCGGCCGCGTCGTGCCCTACCAGATCGGCCGCATGTTCGCGCATTATCGGGCTCCGGAACTGCCCACGGAATTCGACTGAAGTGTTCAAATTAACGGCGCGGGCACGCAGGAGCCGGGATCGGATAAGGCGGAATGCGCTGCGCTTTTCCGCCCTACGGCGCTTCACAGCCGCCCGGGGAGCCACTAGGTTAGGGGCGTCCTTTTTCCCGGAAAGACTGCAATGGCTCTTCTTGCCGACCGTCTTGCTCGCGTAAAGCCGTCGCCGACAATGGCGATCACCGCGCTCGCCACCGAGCTGAAGGCGGCCGGGCGGGACATCATCGCGCTGTCGCAGGGCGAGCCCGATTTCGATACCCCGCCGAATGTTCGCGAGGCCGGCATCCGGGCGATCCAGAACGGCGAGACCCGCTATACCGTATTCGACGGGCGGATCGAGCTGAAACGGGCGATCTGCGGCAAGTTCAAGCGTGAGAACGGGCTCGATTACGAGACGAACCAGATTACGGTCAGCAGCGGCGGCAAACAGGTGCTGTATAACGCCCTGTGCGCCACGGTGAGCCCAGGCGACGAGGCGAAGACCAAATGGCTGATCCTGAACTCGCCGTCCAACCCGTCGGGCGCCGCCTATACCGAGCGGGATCTGCGGGACATCGCCGATGTGCTGCTGAAGCACGAGCATGTCTGGGTCATGACCGACGACATGTACGAGCACCTCGTCTATGACGAGTTCGACTACAAGACGATCGCGCAGGTCGAGCCGCGGCTCTACGAGCGCACGCTGACCGTCAACGGCGTCTCCAAGGCCTATTGCATGACCGGATGGCGGATCGGCTATGCCGGCGGGCCGCAGAAACTGATCAAGGCGATGGGCGCGATCCAGTCGAACTCGACCGCCAACCCGTGCTCGATCAGCCAGGCCGCGGCGATCGAGGCGCTCAACGGACCGCAGGATTTCATTCCGCGGAATGCGCAGGTGTTCAAGGAGCGGCGCGATCTCGTCGTCGATCTCTTGAACAAGGTGCCGGGGCTGCACTGCCCGCGGCCGGAAGGCGCGTTCTACGTCTATCCCTCCTGCGCCGGGCTGATCGGCAAGCGCACCCCGAAGGGCGGCACGATCGCGAATGATGAGGATTTCGTGCGCTACCTGCTCGAAGCTGAGGGGGTCGCGGTCGTACATGGCGAGGCTTTCGGGCTGGCGCCGCATTTCCGCATTTCCTACGCGACCTCGACCGACGAGTTGCGCGACGCCTGCGCCCGCATCGACCGCGCCTGCCGCGCGCTGCAGTAAGTCGACTGCCCCTCACCCTGTCCCTCTCCCCGCGTGCGGGGAGAGGGAACGCAGCTGAGAGGCCTGATAGAATTCCCGATCGCCATTCTCAGAATTCTCGGACGATCCCGCGAGCTCTCCCTCTCCCCGCCTGCGGGGAGAGGGGCGGATTGCCGCAACTCTCTGTCTGCAAGGCGGCGCGCCGACTCCGAAATTCCGATTGCCACCTTCGAGGCGGCGCGCCACGATCCGGTCCATAGAGAGCCGCTAGGCCCCGTGGCGGCCGTGACCGGATCTGTGGAGGATCTCGATGCCTAGTGCCCCCCGCTGCGTTGCGCTTGTCGGCCCGTATCTGTCGGGCAAGACCAGCCTGCTGGAAGCGATGCTGTTCGCCAGCGGCACAACCGGCCGGCACGGCAGCGTGCGCGACGGCAACTCGGTCGGCGACCATAGCGCCGAGGCGCGGGCACGGCAGATGTCGACCGAGATCAATGTCGCCAATGCGACCTTCCTCGAGGATCCGTGGACGATCCTCGACTGCCCCGGGAATGTTGAGCTGCTGTACGAGGCGCAGCAGGCGATGCTGGTGGCCGACGTGGTGGTCGTGGTCTGCGAGCCCGAGGTCGAACGCGCGGTGACGGTCAGCGCGCTGCTGCGCTTTCTGAGCCGGCACCAGATCCCGCACATGCTCTACATCAACAAACTCGACACCGCGAGCGCGCGGGTGCGCGACGTGCTAGCGGCGTTGCAGGCCTATTCCGACCAGCCGCTGGTGCTGCGTCAGGTGCCGCTGCGCAACGCCGAGACGATCGACGGCTATGTCGATCTGGTCAGCGAACGCGCCTACCACTACCGCCCGGGACAGGCCTCCGACCTGATCCCGTTGCCCGACGGGTTCTGGGACCGCGAAGCCGAGACCCGCACCCAGTTGGTCGAGAAGCTGGCCGATTTCGACGACGCCCTACTGGAGCAGCTGCTCGAAGACGTGCAGCCGTCGAAGGAGGAGATTTACAAACACCTGACCAAAGATTTTCAGAAGAACCTGATCGTCCCGGTGTTCCTCGGCGCGGCGACCCAGGACCATGGCGCGCGGCGGCTGTGGAAGGCGTTGCGCCATGAGACGCCGGGTCCGGAGGTGACAATGGCGCGGCTCGGCATCAAGCCCGAAGGCGAGCCGATGGCGCAGGTGTTCAAGACGTACCATCTGCCGCACACCGGCAAATTGTCATTGTCGCGCGTGTGGCGGGGGACGATCTCGGAAGGCAATGTGCTGAACGGGGTGCGCGTCGCCGGCGTCGTGCGCCTGCTCGGCGCGCAGCATGAAAAAACGACCTCCGCCAAGGCGGGCGAGGTGGTCGGGCTGACCCGGATGGACGAAATCAACACCGGCGCGGTACTGACCC
>VAZR01000215.1 GCA_005888515.1 Alphaproteobacteria bacterium
CCTGCCACAGCGCCTCGACGCCACGGACATGCCGCGGCTCGGTCGTGCGGATAAAATCGTCGTTGCTAATGTTGAGGAGCCGCGTCATCTCACGCCAAGCGGGCGAGATGCGGTCGCAGAATTCCTGCGGCGAAATCCCGGCCGCACGTGCTGATTGCTCGACTTTCTGGCCGTGCTCGTCGCTGCCGGTCAGGAATTTTACCCGGCGCCCGTCGAGCCGCATGAACCGCGCCAACACATCGCAGGCCACCGTCGTATAGGCGTGGCCGAGATGCGGCAGATCGTTGACGTAATAGATCGGCGTCGTCAGGAAATACGGCTGAGCGGTCATCATCCTCTCCAAGGCGCTGATATGGGATGTGACCAAGCCGCGGTCCAGCAGCCTTACGGCGCTGCGGTTCTACCCCGCGGCGCGCTCGATCGCAAAGAACGCGCCGAGGATGGTCTGCTTGCGGTCCAAATTCAGCGCGTCGGTGCGGACAAAGCTCTCTTCGACTTCCCCGCGCAAGGCTGCCCAGCGCGCCGCCGGCGCGCGGCTGCCGAGCCGGCGCAGCAACGCGCCCTGTTCCGAGGCCACGGCATTTTCTCCGGCACTTTGAGCGGCGGTAATGGCCAGGCGGCCTAGCATTTGCCCCACCAAGGCCTCGACCACCCGATAGGCTTCCTCCGCCTCGGGACGCGCCAGCCGATCGGCAAACGCATGCAGCGCCGCCGGGTCGATTCCTCTCCCCTTCCCGAGCAGCCCTAGAACGGCGCGATGCAATTCGACCCCACCGGCCGACGCCAGATCGAGCGCGCGGCCGATGCTGCCCTCGGCAAGCGCGGTCACCGCCGCGGCGGCATCCGGGTCCAGATCAGGCCGGTAGTGGCCCAGCAGCGCGGCGACGATCGCCTCCGGCAGCGGCATCAATGGAAAACGGCGGCAGCGCGAGCGGATCGTCGGCAGCAGCCGGCCCGGGCTGTGCGCAATCAACAGGAGCAGCGCTCGGTGTGGAGGCTCTTCCAGGATCTTCAGCAGGGCATTGGCGGCGTTGCGGTTCATCTCGTCGGCGCCGTCGACGATGACGACGCGCCAGCCGCCTTCGGCCGGAGTCAGCCGCAGAAAGGCGCTGATCTCGCGCGTATCGCCGACGACGATCTCGCCGCGTATTCGCCGGCGCCGTGGGTCGTAAGCACGCTCGACGGTCAAGAGATCGGCATGGCCGCCCGAGGCGATGCGGCGAAATACACCGCTGTCGGATGGGATCGCCAAGCCGGCGCCGCCGTCTTCTCCAAACAAGGAGGGCCCTGCTTCCTCCCCGGCGCCTTGCGCCAGCGCGAACCGAGCCAGGCGAAAGGCGAGGGTCGCCTTGCCGATGCCCCGCGGTCCGCTGAGCAGCAAGGCATGTGGCATCCGTCCGCTGTCGAACAGACGGCGCAGCTCGGTCTCCGCAGCCTGATGACCGAGAAGATCCGGGTTGGCGCGTGGCGGCGGCGCGATCGGTTCGGCCGGAGCGGCCTCTCGGCTACGGCTCATGGCGCGAGCGCCACTCTCAGCCGCGCCGTCACGGCAGCCAGCACGGCTCGGTGCACGTCATCGACATCGCCCGATGCGTCGATCACGACGCAGCGCCGCGGGTTGGCGGCGGCGATCCGCTGGAACCCTTTTCGCAGGCGCTCGTGAAATGCAGGATCGAGCCGCTCGAAACGGTCGCCATTGCCGGACCGCCTTGCGGCCCGCGCGAGCCCGTCGGCGACCGGAAGATCGAGGATCAGCGTCAGATCCGGCGCGAAATCGCCGAGCGAAAAACGGTGCAGGGCCTGCAATTCAGCCAGTGGCAGCCCGCGTCCATAGCCCTGATAGGCGATCGTCGAATCGGCGAAGCGGTCGCATACGACCCAGGTGCCGTGATCGAGCGCCGGCATGATCAGTCGCGTCACATGCTCGCGCCGTGCCGCGTAGAACAAAAGCGTTTCGGCGATTGCGTCCCAGCGCTCGTCGGCGCCTTCGAGCAGCAGGCGGCGGATGGCTTCCGCTCCCTGCGAACCGCCGGGCTCGCGCGTGCGCTGGGCGGCGATGCCGGCGCGCGCCAGTGCCGTCATTAAAAGCTCGAGCTGCGTCGACTTGCCGGCCCCCTCCCCGCCCTCGATCGTGATAAAGCGGCCGCGAGCCGCCGCCGGGCGCGAGGAAGCGGTCAGTGCAGCCGGCTCCAGATCAGATGCGCCGCCGCCATCGCGACGCGGCCCACCGGGCCCATGCGGTCGACATTTGCCCCGGCGATCAGCGGCGCTTCAGCAGGCTGCATATCGCTCGCAGTCACGACAACCTTGCCGATCGGCTCACCTTTTTTAACCGGCGCCGGCACCGGCTTGTCATAGGCGACGGTCACTTTCATGTCCTTGCGCGATCTGCGTGGCAGCGTAACGACCATGTCTTTTGCGACGGTGATCGGCACCTTCGCCTCGGAGCCGAGCCAAACCTCGGCATCGTCAACCTTATCGCCGGCCGCGAACAATTGATAATTGCTGAACTCGCGGAACGCCCATTCGACCAGCCGCCCGCTTTCCTCTGCCCGCGCTTTCATCGATGGCAGACCGCTCAGCACGACGATGACGCGGCGCTTGTCGCGCGCCACCGAGCCCAGCAGGCTGTAGCCAGCCTCCTCGGTGTGACCTGTCTTCAGCCCGTCTGCGCCCATTTCCTTATAGAGTAGGGGATTGCGGTTAGCCTGGTTGATATCGACCTCGCGATTATTCGCGGCGACCGTATGAAACCGGAATTCTTTCTCGCTGTAGTAATGGTAATATTCCGGGAAGTCCTGGATCGTGCGCAAGGCCAACGTCGCCAGGTCGCGCGCCGTCATGTAGTGGTCGGGATCGGGCAATCCGTCGACGTTGGCGAAATGGCTGCCCTTCAGTCCGATTTCCTTGGCCTTCTGATTCATTTGCTCAACAAAAGCCTCGGTACTGCCGCCGAGACCTTCTGCCAACACGATACAGGCGTCATTGCCCGATTGGATGATCATGCCGCGCAACAGATCGTCGATCTTGATCCTGGAACCGATCTGCACGAACATTTTCGAGCCCTGGGTGCGCCACGCCTTTTCGCTGACCGGCAGCTCGTCCTCGAGCTTGGCGCGGCCTTGCTTCAGATAATCGAAGACAAGATAGGCGGTCATCACCTTGCTCATCGAAGCCGGCGGAATCCGCTCGTCGGAAGATTTATCGAGCAGCACCGCGCCGGTGTCGGCCTCGAGCACCAGGGCGTGCTTTGCCTGCGTGTCGATCCCGCCGACGATCGTCGGCGGCGGCGTGGTCAGGGCGTTTTCTCTTGGCTGCACCAGCTTCCCAGCGGCAGCCGGCTTCGCTTTGGCCGCCAAACCGGGAGAGGCGCCCGGAATGCCGAGAATGGCCGCCACTGCGATTGCGGTGGCGATCTGGTGAAACCATCGAGATGTCATGGAAAGCTCCCGCAACCGGAGTGTTACTCGGAGACGATGCGCGCGGTCGGATAACCGCTGCCGACGACTTTGCTGAGCAGCCGATCTGCTTCCGCCCCGTTCGTCACCGGCCCAAGGCGAACGCGATAGAGTGCTGCTCCGTTCACCTCGGCCGAAACGACCTGAGCATTGCCGAGTGCGGCAATCCGAGCGCGCACGCGCTGTGCATTCTCCGGCACCGCAAACGCGCCGGCTTGTACGAAGATCCGGCCCGATGCCGACACGGCGATTGCGGCCGGCAAGGCGCGAGGGGATGGCGCGGGATGAAGCGGCTCGGCATGGGCTTGTGCAATCAGCGATGGCCATTGGCGCCGCGGCTCTGAGGCTGGTTGCGGCGGCAGCGATGCGGCTGCAACCGCGACCGGCGTTTGTTGCGGCGGCAGCGGTTCGGCCTGCGATGGCGGCGCGATCTGCGGCGGCATCGCCGCGATAATCGCTGGCGGCGGCGCTGGCCGGGACACGGCCGACGGTTCGATCGGCATGCTGCGCGGCGCCGCGGCGAGTTGAACGCGACTGGTCTGGCCGCGCATCGCCGCCTCGGCGACCTCGATGCTCTCGCCTTTCAGGATGCGGACGCGAACCGGCGTCGTCCCGGCCATCTCGAAGCCGAGCAGCTGAGCCGCCCGGCGCGAGACGTCGATGATCCGCGCGTCCACATAGGGACCGCGATCGTTGACCCGCAGCCGCAGCGAGCGTCCGTTCCGCTGATTGGTGACCTCGACGACGCTCGGCAGTGGCAATGTCTTATGCGCTGCCGTCAACTGGTTCAGATCGTAGATCTCGCCGTTTGCCGTCGCTCGTCCATCAAATGCCTCGCCATACCACGAAGCGAGACCGGTCTCGTCATATCCGTAATCGACCTTTGGGTAATACCACTTGCCATTGATTTGATACGCCGCACCGACCTTGTAGGAAGGCTGGCCGCGGTGATACCCGCTGCGCTGATGTTCGCCGAATTGCGGACCGGACGAGGAGCAGGCCGCCAGGACAAGGCCAAGCCCTGCCAGCAAGGCCAGATCCCCCAATCGGCCCTTACCGCGCGCCTTTCCCCCCGTGGCGCTCATGGCGATGTTCCGGTGCTACCCTCTATCGATGCCGTCGGCGATCATCCCGACCGAGGCGGCAAACTTGACCGACTTGTTCCACCGCATCGTCGCGCGGAAATTGTCAAAAATCAGTAACGCGCGTCCGCCGAGCCCGTCGGGCAGCAGCAACGACGCCTCCGCCGCCTCGCGGCCCGTCAAGGGTGCGCCAACCGAGCGCACGCCCATGCGCATCCAATCGGCGAGCGGCCGGCGACTCTCGATCCCCGCCAATCGCGTATCGAAATTGCTGGGCACCGCAACCTCGCGGCCCCAGCTCTCGTTGCCGCGCCAGCCAAGGCGCGCCAGGTAGTTGGCGATCGAGCCGAGCACGTCGGCTCGGTTGTTCCAGATGTCGCGCCGGCCATCGCCGTCGAAATCGACCGCATAGCTCAGAAAGGTGGATGGCATGAACTGGCACTGGCCCATCGCGCCGGCCCAGGAGCCGAGCATGTTCTCGGGGCGGATATGTCCTTGATCGAGAATCCGCAGCGACGTGATCAATTCGCTGCGGAACATCGGGCCGCGCCGGCCCTCATAGGCCAGGGTCGCAAGCGCCGCCGGCACCGAGTAGCTGCCCTGCGTCTTGCCGAAATCGCTCTCGACGCCCCACAGCGCAACAATGAAGCGCGGCTGGACGTTGAAGCGCTGCTGCACGCGCTGCAGCAGCGCCGAATTTTCGGCGAGGTTGCGGCGGGCATCCTCAATCCGCTGCGGGTTGACGACCTTGGTGATGAACTCAGCGAAGCTCAGCACGTGATCGGGCTGGCGCTGGTCGAGCTCAATGACCCGTGGCAGGAATTGTACGTAACGGAACGCGAGATCGACGGTTGCCGGACGAATCCCGGATGCGAGCGCGTCGCGCCGCAAACCGGCGAGAAAACCGTTGAAATCGCCTCCCGCTGCTATCGCTCGGCCGCCCCCCAGCGGCATCGCCAATAGCGGAGCCGTCGCGAGCAAAGCCCGCCGGCTCATGCGGAAAGGCATCATCGACATGCCCCCGCTCCTGCTCTTCCCCCGCGCCTCAATATCACGAGGAAAGTTAAATTTTCAATATTCAGCGCGCGAATATTCAGAGCGACAGCGCCCGCGGCAGCCACAGCGATATGGCCGGGATATAAGTGACCGCCATCAGCACCAGAAACATCACACCGTAAAACGGCCAGATCTCGCGCATGACGTCCTCCATGCGCACGCGTCCCACGGCGCAGCCGACAAACAGCGTCGCGCCGACCGGCGGATGGCAGAGGCCGATGCCGAGGTTCATCAGCATGATCATGCCGAAATGCACCGGGTCGACACCGAATTTCATGACCACCGGCAACAGGATCGGGGTCGTGATCAGGATCGAGGGCGCCATATCGACGAGACATCCAAGCACCAGCAGCAGGACGTTGATCAGCATCAGGATCACGTACTTGTTGCTCGACAATGTTAGGAAGAAGGCGGTGATCTTCGCCGGCATCTGCATGAGCGCCATCATGTATCCGACGGCGGCGGCGCAGGCGATCAGCATCATGACCATCGCGACCGTGCGCAGCGTTCGGTAGACGAGCAATGGCAGGTCGCGCCAGCGGTAATCGCGGTAGACGAACATCGTCACCAGAAAGGCATAGACGCAGGCGACGGCGCCCGCCTCGATCGCGGTGAATACGCCGCCCAGGATCCCGCCGAGAATGATCACGAGCGTGATCAGTCCCCACAGCGCATCAAACGTGATCTTCAACGCGTCCCTGAGCGGCACCGCTTCGCCGGTCGGATGGCCATAGCGGTAGGCCAGCACGACGCACAGCAGCATCAAGGAGGCGCCCAGCAACAGCCCCGGCATGACGCCGGCCATGAACAGGCTGGCGATCGAGATCGTACCGCCGGTCGCCAGCGAATAAATGACCGCATTGTGGCTCGGCGGCACCAAGAGGCCCTGGACAGAGGCGGAGATCGTCACATTCGTCGAAAAGACGCGGGGATAACCGGATTTCTCCATCTGCGGGATCATCACCGAGCCGATCGCCGAGGCGTCCGCTACCGATGACCCGGAAATGCCGCTCATGAACGTCGTCGCCATGATGTTGACGAGCGACAGCCCGCCGCGCAGGCGCAGCAGCCCGACGATCACATTGGCGAAGGCCACGAGGCGGCGCGCCATGCCGCCTTCGGCCATGATCGCGCCGGCCAGCACGAAGAACGGGATCGTCAGCATCGCGAATTTGCTGACGCCGCTCGA
>VAZR01000216.1 GCA_005888515.1 Alphaproteobacteria bacterium
TCCCGGAAATTCACATATTGCAGCGGCTGCTCGATCTTGAGGCCGCGGATCAGCCCGATGGCGGCCTGCAGATCGTCGCGTTTCTTGCCGGTGACGCGCAACTCGCCGCCCTGCACGGCGGCTTGCACCTTCATCTTGCTGTCCTTGATCTCGCGCACCAGCCGCCGCGCGAGTTCCGCATCGATGCCCTGGCGCAGCGCGATCGTCTGGCGCACCGTGTTGCCGGCGGCCTTCTCCGGAGGCTTGTAGTCGAGCGCGCCGGGCTCGACCTTGCGCCGCGTCAGATGCACCTTCAACAGCTCGTGCATCTGTTTCAATTTCAGATCGTCATCCGCGGTCAGCCTGATCTCGCCCTCGGCGCGCTCGATCACGCATTTGCTGCCTTTGAAATCGAAGCGGGTCGTAATCTCGCGTTTGATCCCGGCGATCGCGTTGTCGACCTCGGCGAGGTCGATGCGGGAAACAATGTCAAAGCTCGGCATTAGCACTCGCCCGGGGGCGCCTCTTCGCAAAAACGGCTGTCGAGCGTGCGATATAGCACGCTCCCGGCGAGTTTACAGAGGGTCGGTATTGCTGCCCGGATCAGCGCCGGTCCGGCGGCGCCGGCACGAAGACCGGAGGCTCCATGATCCGCGCCAGAAACGCGCGGGCCCGGTCGTAGAGCGCGTCGCGCGGCAAGCGCTGCGGCGGCGCCGTCGTGGCCTCGTCGATCGGGGTGGTCTTGGCCCAATCGGCGACGGCCTGGCGCAATTCCGGATCGGCCAGCACGAAATCGACCGCCTGGTTCTGAGTGCCGAGTGTCGGCGCGCCATTCTCCTCGGTCAGCTCGTCATAGAGCCGGATGACATAGGCCAGAGCCTGCTCGCGCAACTTCGTATCTTCGACCAGAAGGGCCATGTCGGCTAGGCCGTTCGGAAGTAAACGCCGGCGCCGTCTACGGGTTCGCTTTCTCAGCGGCTGCGGCGAAGTCTCGGGCCGTCATTGCGAGCCCCTCCGCGGCGCTGACCGGTGGAGCCCAGCCGAGGCGCTCGCGCGTCGCGCTGTCATCGACCTGCAGCGACAGGGTCAGACGCGCCAGGAGCGGCCCGGCGAGCGGCAGGTGGCGGCCTAGCGCGAACACCGCATTCGGCACCGGAAAAAGCCGTGCCGGGCGGTTGAGCGCCGCGCCGAGAGTGCGAACGAGATCCGGCGTTGAAAGATCGGCGCCATCGCTGCACAGCAGGGTTTGTCCAGCCGCCTCGGGATTCGTCGCGGCGGTGGCGAGCAGATCCACGAGGTTTTCGACAAAGATCAGACTGCGGCGGTTATTTATCGCGGCGAACGGTAGCGGAATGCCGCTCGTCAGGAGCCGCAGAAGCGCGCGGAAATTAGCCCGCACCCCGGGCCCGTGGACGAGCGGCGGGCGAATGATGGCGAGCTCAATGCCGGTATCGCGCGCCGCCTCGGCTAAGGCCTGCTCGGTCGCGAGTTTGCTCTGCCCATAAGGGCCTTCGGGGCGGGGTTCGTCGCCGGCTCGGAACGGCCGCCCCGGCGCGGTCGCTGCGCCCATCGCGACGATCGAGCTGAGATAGACGAAGCGGCGGGCGCCGGCACGCGCCGCGGCGCGGGCGAGCGCGGCTGCTGCGGCCGGTTCGGGCGCCAGCGCCGCCGGGTCGGCGGTACTGTGCGCGCGCTGGGCCAAATGAACGATGGTGTCGATGCGGACCCCGCGCAAAGCCCGGCTCCAATCGCGCTCGGGGGTGATGTCGCCGAGCAGCAGCCCCTCCGTCGCGCCGGGCGGGGGCGCGGGATGGCGCAAGCCGGCTACGGGCCGGTGGCCGCGTTCGGCAAGTCCGCGGCACAACGCACGACCGATAAACCCTGCCGCCCCGGTCACCAGGATGCGCGCCACCGTTTGCCTTCCTTTCCGCGGGCGATCGCGTCGTCAACGCGTTAAACTTAACGTGTGATCACGGCGAGCCGAAGCCGGCTGAGCGAGATTGCTTCGCTGCGCTCGCAATGACAGCTTGGGTTGTCATTGCGAGGAGCGGAGCGACGAAGCAATCTCGACGAACCGCGAGCGACGCACCTTAGCTGGGGCTCGCATTGCTGTTGACCCATCCCAATCCGACCCCGGCATCGCTGACGTTGCCGAATGGAAGACGGCCGAAGCTGCTCTTCCTGGCCGCCGAGGAGCTGTTGCGGGAAGCCGCCGGCGGCCGATGATTCGGGTGTGGCTCGCGATCGCCGGTCTCGGCGGGCTTGCTTCGGTCGCGGCCGGCGCTCTCGCCGCGCACCTCGCCGGCGAGCCGCGGGCCGCCGAGCTGCTGCGCACCGGCGCCGTCTACGGCATGGTGCATGCCGCCGCGCTGATCGCGGTCATCGCGCTGGCGCAGGGCTGCGAGCCGCGGCGCGGCGCGGCGGCGGTCGCCGGATGGAGCTTTGCCGCCGGGATCGTGTTGTTCAGCGGCAGTCTGTTCGCGCTGGCGGGCAGCGAGGCGCGCTGGCTCGGCTGGGTAACGCCGTTCGGCGGGGTGGCATTGCTGCTCGGCTGGGCCGCCCTGGCCGTCCTGGCGTTCCGCCGCCGCTGAGGCCATCGCGTTTCAGGATGCCCGGACCTTATGCGACACTCGGGCGAAGCTGTTGACGAGCGCAGAGATGACGACGCTGCTGTACACCCATCCGGCCTGCCTCGAGCATGATCCCGGGCCGTATCATCCGGAGTCGCCGGCCCGACTGCGGGCCGTGCTGGAGGCGCTCGATGCGCCGGAGTTCGTGCGGCTGGAGCGGCGCGAGGCACCGGAGGCGGCAACCGAGGATCTCGTCCGGGTCCACCCGCGGGCCTTTGTCGAGCGGCTGCTCGCTGCCGTGCCCGCGAGCGGTCATCGCGGCATCGACGCCGATACGATCCTGTCGCCGGCGTCCGGCCGCGCCGCGCTGCGGGCGGCCGGGGCGGTTGTCGCGGCGGTAGATGCCGTCATTGCGGGCGAGGCCGACAATGCGTTCTGCGCCGTGCGGCCGCCCGGCCACCACGCCGAACCGGGTCGGGCGATGGGGTTCTGCCTGTTCAACAACATCGCCGTCGGGGCGCTCAGGGCACGCGAGGTGCATGGCCTCGCCCGCGTGGCGGTCATCGATTTCGATGTGCACCACGGCAATGGCACGCAGGCGCGGTTTGCCGACGATGCCAGCCTGTTCTATGCGTCGACGCATCAGTTTCCGCTGTATCCCGGCACCGGCGCCGCGAGCGAGACCGGGGTTGGCAATATCGTCAACGTGCCGTTGCGGCCGATGTCGGGATCGCGGGAGTTCCGCCTTGGCATGACCCGCACGATCTTGCCGGCGCTTGACGCATTCCGCCCCGAGATGGTGCTGATCTCGGCCGGGTTCGATGCGCACCGCAACGATCCGCTGGCGCAATTGGCGCTGGAAGAGGCCGACTATACCTGGGTCACCGAGCAGCTGCTGGAGATCGCTCACCGACATGCGGGTGGGCGGGTCGTTGCGGCGCTGGAAGGCGGGTATGATCTGGCGGCTCTTGCGGCGAGCGCGGCGGCCCATCTGCGCGTGCTGATGTCGGTGTGAGCGAGCTGTTGTAATTCCGCAACAAAGTGCGGTATTCGCGCGTTACCGCGCGGAAGCCGCGTCACAACCGCCTATCCTTTTTGTTGATTAGGGCGCAGATGAGCGATCCGATTAATACTACCGACATCGCGGCGATGAGTTTCGAGGACGCCCTCGCCGAGCTCGAGCAGATCGTCCGCCGTCTCGAAGCCGGGCAGGTCAAGCTCGACGACGCGATCCAGTGCTATGAACGCGGCGCGCAGCTGAAACAGCATTGCGAACGCAAGCTGAACGAGGCGCAGCAGCGGGTCGACCGCATTGTCATCGGCCCCGACGGGACGGTCGGCGCCGAGCCGGTGAAGCTCGGATAATGCGAAACTTGGCGAAGGCGCGGCGGTGACCGAGACGCTCTGGCCGGATTCGGTTTCGGTCGACGATGCCGCGGCGATCACCGTAAGGCTGACCGACGCGGTCCTCGACCGGCTGCTCGCGGTGCCTCCAGGCCTCGAATCGCGTGTCTACGAGGCGATGCGCTATTCGGCGCTGTCGCCCGGCAAGCGGTTGCGGCCGCTATTGGTGCTCGCCAGCGCGCGGCTGTTCGGGGTGGCGCGGCGCAGCGCGCTGCAGGTCGCCGCCGCGATCGAGATGGTCCACGCCTACTCGCTGATCCACGATGATCTGCCGGCGATGGACGACAGCGATCTGCGCCGCGGCCGGCCGACCAGCCACAAGCAATTCGACGAGGCGACTGCGGTGCTGGCCGGCGACGGCCTGTTGACGACGGCTTTCGAGGTGCTGGCCGATCCCGATACGCATGGCGACCCGGCGGTCCGCGCCGAGCTCGTTGCCGCACTCGCCGCCGCCGCTGGTGCGGCCGGCATGGTCGGCGGCCAGATGATCGACCTGATTGCCGAGAAGCAGCCGCTCGACATTGGCGCGATCACCCGGCTGCAGCGCATGAAAACCGGGGCGCTGATCGCTTTCTCCTGCGAGGCCGGTGCGATCCTCGCCAAGGCCGCCGCCGAGTTGCGCCTGGCCCTGCGCGGCTATGCCCACGACCTCGGTCTGGCCTTTCAGATCGCCGACGATCTACTCGATATCGAGGGTTCTTCGGCGGAGACCGGCAAGCCGGTCGGGGCGGACGCCGCCGCCGGAAAGGCGACATTCGTCTCGATTCTCGGTGTAGAACGGGCGCGCGCTCAGGCCGAATTGCTGATAAAACAGGCGGTTGCCCACCTTGATTTGTACGAGGAAAGGGCGGAACTTCTGCGACAGGTTGCGCGATTCGTCGTAAACCGCCGATCGTGACCTAGGAGACCAAATCTTGGATCAAAAACCAGGCCTCCAAATCTCCAATCGGACGCCATTGCTCGACCGGATCACCGTTCCGGCCGATCTGCGGCGAATGCCCGAAGCCGATTTGCGGCAGGTGGCCGATGAGCTGCGCGCCGAGCTGATCGATGCGGTTTCGATCACCGGTGGGCATTTCGGCGCCGGGCTCGGCGTCGTCGAGCTGACCGTGGCCATCCACTATGTCTTCGATACGCCCCATGACCGGCTGATCTGGGATGTCGGTCACCAGGCCTATCCGCACAAGATCCTGACCGGACGGCGCGACCGCATCCGGACGATCCGCCAGGGCGGCGGTTTGTCGGGTTTCACGAAGCGGTCGGAAAGCGAATACGACCCGTTCGGCGCGGCGCACAGCTCGACCTCGATCTCGGCCGGGCTCGGGATGGCGGTGGCGCGCGATTTCAAGGGCGAGAAGCGCAACATCATCGCCGTGATCGGCGATGGTGCGATGAGCGCCGGTATGGCCTACGAGGCGATGAACAATGCCGGGTCGATGGATTCGCGGCTGATCGTGATCCTCAACGACAACGACATGTCGATCGCGCCGCCGGTCGGGGCGATGAGCGCGTACCTGTCGCGGGTGCTGTCGTCGAAATCCTTCATGTCGCTGCGGCATCTCGCCGGCGAGGCGGCACGGCATCTGCCGAAACGGCTCGAACACGCGGCCCGCCGCGCCGAGGAGCTGGCCCGCAGCTTTGTCACCGGCGGCACGCTGTTCGAGGAGCTGGGCTTTTATTACGTCGGTCCGATCGACGGCCATAACATCGACCATCTGCTGCCGGTGCTGAAGAACATCCGCGACAGCAAGGAAAACGGGCCGATCCTGATCCACGCCGTGACCGAGAAGGGTCACGGCTATCTGTCGCCAAAGGCGCCGCAGTACACGACCGTTTTCGCCAAATCGCTGATTAAGGAAGCCGAGAAGGACGACCGCATCGTCGCGATCACCGCGGCGATGCCGTCCGGCACCGGGCTTAATTTGTTCGGCGACAAATTTCCGAAGCGCACCTTCGATGTCGGCATCGCCGAGCAGCATGCGGTGACTTTTGCCGCCGGCTTGGCGTCCGAAGGCATGAAGCCGTTCGCGGCGATCTATTCGACCTTCCTGCAGCGCGGCTACGATCAGGTTGTGCACGACGTCGCGATCCAGAAATTGCCGGTGCGTTTTGCAATCGACCGCGCCGGCCTCGTCGGACAGGACGGCCAGACCCATGCCGGCTCGTTCGACATCACCTATCTCGGCTGCCTGCCCGGTTTCGTGATCATGGCGGCGGGCGACGAAGCCGATCTCGTCCACATGGTAGCGACCTGCGTCGCGATTGACGATGCACCGTCGGCGGTACGCTTTCCGCGCGGCGAGGGCGTCGGTGTGGAATTGCCGGAAATCGGCATGCCGCTCGAGATCGGACGCGGCCGCGTCCTGCGCGAGGGCACGACGATCGCACTGTTGAGCTTTGGCGGGCGCCTCGCGGAATGCCTGAAGGCCGCGCAGGAATTGGGGGCCTATGGATTGTCGACGACGGTTGCCGATGCGCGGTTCGCCAAGCCGCTCGATACCGATCTGATCAACCGCCTCGTGCGCGAGCACGAGGTGCTGATCACGATCGAGGAGGGCGCGATCGGCGGGTTCGGCAGCCATGTACTGCAGCACCTGGCGACGACCGGGCAGCTCGATAGCGGGCTCAAGATCCGCCCGATGATCTTGCCGGATGTGTTCCTCGATCATGATTCGCCGAATGCGCAATACGAGACGGCCGGGCTCAATGCCCGCCACATCGTCGCGACGGCTTTGGCCGCGCTCGGTCGCGAGGCGGCCGAACTGCCCGTGCGGGCGTGATTCAGCCCCTCTCCCGCACCGCGGGAGCCCACGGCGGAGCCGTGGGAGGGTGAGGGATGCATGAGCTGAGATACCCTCACCCGGCTTCGGGCTACGCCCTCAGCCACCCTCTCCCGCAGTGCGGGAGAGGGGCTTAAAGGCGATCGCCGTGGCGAAGCGCCGGGCCGATCAACTGCTCGTCGAGCAGGGGCTCGCCGAAAGCCGCACGAAGGCACAGGCGCTGATCCTGGCCGGTCTCGTCTCGATCGCCGGCCGCCGCATCGACAAGCCCGGCACCGCGTTCCCCGAAGATGCCGAGCTGACACTCGCCGGACGCGACCACCCCTGGGTCTCGCGCGGCGGCGTCAAGCTCGCCTACGCGCTCGATCATTTCACAATTGCTCCGGCCGGCATGATCGCGCTCGATATCGGCGCCTCGACCGGCGGCTTCACCGACGTGCTGTTGGCGAACGGCGCGGCGCGGGTACACGCGGTCGATGTCGGGCGGGGCCAGCTCGCCTGGAAGCTGCGCCAGGACCCGCGCGTCGTGGTTCACGAGGGGACCAACGCCCGCTATCTGACGCGGACCGAGATTCCGGAGCCGATCGACTTCGTCACCTGCGATGCGAGCTTTATCGGGCTCGCAACGGTGCTGCCGTCCGCCTTGGCGCTGACCGCCGAGCGAGCCGCGCTGGTTGCACTGATCAAACCGCAATTCGAGGCCGGGCCGAACGAGGTCGGCAAAGGCGGCGTCGTGCGCGACCCCGCAATCCACAACGCGGTCCGTGAGCGTATCGCGGCCTGGATCGGGACGCAGCCCGGATGGTCGGTCATCGGTATCGCCGATAGCCCGATCACCGGGCCTGCCGGCAATCGCGAATTCCTGATATATGCCCGGAAATGACCGCCGCGACGCATGGCTTTACCGGATTTCGCCCGACCGCGTTCACGTTCTTCCGCGGGTTGCGCGACAACAACGACCCGGCGTGGTTCAAGCCGCGCAAATCGGTCTATGAGGCCGAGGTGCTGGCGCCGTTTCGCGCGCTGGTCGCCGCGGTCGGGGCGGCGCTTGGCGAGGCTGGGATACCGCTCGCCGGCGACCCGCTGCGCAGCATCTTCCGCATCTACCGCGATGTGCGCTTCTCGCCCGACAAGCGGCTCTACAAGACCCATGCCGGAGCCGTGCTGACCCGCTCAGGCGGCAAGCGGGACCCGGGTCTTCTCTATCTGCATCTGGAACCGGGCGCATCGATGGTCGCGGCCGGCTTCTGGCATCCCGAGCCGCAATTGTTGCTACGCCTGCGCCGCGCCATGCTCGGCGATCCCGAACGCTTTATCGAAATCGCGGACGCCCTCGCTACGGCGGGTTGCCCGATCTCCAGCGATGAGACGCTGACGCGGCTGCCGCGCGGTTTCGAAACCGCCAAAGGAACGACGGTCGAGGACTATGTCTGCTGGAAATCGTTCACCGCGCACGCCGCGCTGCGGAACAAGGACATGCAGTCCCCCGCATTGGTGGACCGCATCGTCGAGTTCGCCCGGACGGCGCTGCCCCTGCTCGAATGGGGCTGGGCGGCGGCTGAGGACGACATGCCGCCGCTCGTGCTGTCAATGCCGGTGCGGCCTTTGCCGCCGCCCGATTTCTAGGCCAAGACGCGGCCACATTGCCCGATCGTGCTCAGGAGAGTAGAGAAGATCGATCAGCAGGGAGGACCATAATGGCAGACCGCAGTTCCGCTACCGCGCCGGTCAGGCCGGCCCGCATCAACCACATCGTGCTGAATGTTCGGGATATCGAGGAATCGCACCGCTTCTGGACCGAAATCGTCGGGCTGAAGCAGGTCGCCACATTGCGGCCGCGCCCCGGCGTGACCCTGCCGAAGATGCGCTTCTACAGCGCCGATCATGATGGCAAGGACACCCACCACGACATCGCGCTGGTCGAGAGCCCAAACCTGCCGGCTCCCGATGAATGGAAGCTGTCCGGCGCCAGCGTCGCGGTGAATCACATCGCGATGCAATTGCCCGATCGCGAAGCATGGCTGAAGCAGCTCGAATTCCTGCAGAGCCGCGGGGTCAAGTTCAATTGGCGGGTCAACCACGGCGTGACGCACAGCGTCTATGTCAACGACCCCAACGGCTACGGGGTCGAGTTCCTCTACGAATTGCCGCGCGAGATGTGGGAAAACGATATCCAGGGCGCGATCGACTATCTCGAAAACCTGCCAACCGAGGGCCCTGAGGCCCTCGTCGACCGCACCGATTCGCCGAGCTTCGGTCAGAAGGAGCCGGCCGCGGCCCCGGCGGAGTAATCAAGGCAACACCCCTTCGTCATGGCCGGGCTTGTCCCGGCCATCCACGACATCGGTGTTGCAGGTATCGTAAGGCGTGGATGCCCGGCACAAGGCCGGGCATAACGGTTCGAGAAAGCGCGGCGGCCGAGCCGCCGCGTCCTAACCGTGCCGAGCTACGCCGCGGCGTAACCCTTCGGCGCCGCCTCGTCCTTGTCGAAATCGAACTCGACCTTGCCGCCATGCGGGTCGTCGAAGAACAGCTGCCAGAGGCCGCCCCGGACCCCCTCGGCCGGCAGGCGCCGCAATTCGTATTTGATCTTGGCCTTTTCGAGCTTGGCGACGGTGCCCGGCAGGTCGGTCGCCGTGAAGGCCATGTGGTCGATGACCCCGGCCCGCACCTCGTTGAGCTGCTTCCGATGGATCACATGCAGGATCGGCTGGTCGCCGACCCAAAGCCAATAGCCGGGGAACTGGAAATTCGGCCGCGCGCCGACCTCGAAGCCTAAGAGGTCGCAATAGAACTTCCGCGTCACCTCGAGATCGTCGCTCAATACCGTGAAGTGGTTCATGCCCTGAACGCTCATGCCGCATTTCTCCCTTGCAAGAGCAACTTGTCGGAGGCGCGGCTATCGCCGACCGCGCCGGGCTTGATCTCCCGCCGATAGAAATGGCCGACGGGCGGCCCTGCGTCAATCGCAGGACACGCTGCGCCGCGCCAATGCTATGGATCGGCGGTGGCTATCGGCGAGAAAGGCGGTCGAGGGTATGAGGCAAATGGGCCGGGTTTTGGCGGCGGCGGTCGGGTTGATACTGGGGGTCGGCCTCTGTGGCCCGGCCATGGCCCAAAAACAGGGCGGCACGCTGCGGATGTATCACCGCGACAGCCCGGCCAGCATGTCGATCCACGAGGAAGGCACCTATTCGGTCATCACGCCGATGATGCCGGTATTCAACAATCTGGTGCTGTTCGATCAGCATGTCCCGCAGAACAGCCTGGCATCGATCGTGCCCGAGCTGGCGGCCAGTTGGGAATGGAGCGAGGACGGCACCGCGGTCACCTTCAAATTGCGCCACGGCGTCAAATGGCATGACGGCAAGCCGTTTACGGCGGCCGATGTCAAATGCACCTGGGATTTGCTGCTCGACCGCGCCAAGGACAAGTTTCGCATCAACTACCGGGGGTCGTGGTACTTCAACCTCGCCGAGGTCACAACCAATGGCGATGACGAAGCGGTTTTTCATCTGAAACGGCCGCAGCCCTCGTTTCTGATGCTGCTCGACTCGGGCGTGTCGCCGGTTTACCCGTGCCATGTCACGCCGGCCCAGATGCGGCAACATCCGATCGGCACCGGCCCGTTCAAATTTGTCGAATACCGGCCGAATCAGGACATCAAGCTGGCGAAGAACCCGGACTACTGGAAACCGGGGCTGCCCTATCTCGACGGCATCGAGTTCACGATCATCCCGAACCGGTCGACCGCGATCCTCGCCTTTGTCGCCGGCAATTTCGATATGACCTTCCCCTACGAGGTGTCGATCCCGCTGTTGAAGGACGTCAAGGAGCAGGCGCCGCAGGCGGTCTGCCAAGTCGGTCCGGCGACCGAATCGACCAATGTGATCATGAGCCGCAAGATCCCGCCTTTCGACAAGCCGGAATTGCGCCGCGCGATCGCGCTGACGATCGATCGTAAGGCATTTATCGACATCATCGGCGAGGGCCAGGGCGACATCGGCGGCACGATGCAACCCTTGCCCGAAGGTTTCTGGGGCATGCCGCGCGAATCGCTCGAATCGCTGCCGATCTACGGCGCCGATGTCGAGAAAAACCGCGCCGAGGCGCGCGCCATCATGCAGCAGCTTGGCTACGGTCCGGACAAGCACCTCCAGGTCAAGGTGTCGGCCCGCAACCTGGCGCATTATCGCGAGCCGGCCTCGCTGCTGATCGATCAGCTGAAGTCGATCTGGGTCGACGGCGAGCTCGAACTGATCGAAACCGCCAATTGGATCCCGAAGCTGACCCGCAAGGATTTCATGATCGCGCTCAGCACGATGGGCCGCGCGGTCGACGAGCCCGACACGAAAATCGACCGAAAGCGACATCGAAAAACGCAAGCGTCTCGTGTGGCAGCTCGAGCGCGTGTTGGCGGAAGAGGTGGTGCGGCCGCAGATCTATCATCTGCGTCTCGGCACCTGCTGGCAGCCGCGGGTCAAGAACCTGACGCTGATGACGAACAGCATCTACAATGGCTGGCGCATGGAAGACGTCTGGCTCGACAAGTAGGCGCCGCAATCAAACCGGCGCGGCGATACAGGGGAGATCGGTATGCGTCGACATTGGCTCGCGGCGCTCGCGCTGGCGGCGGTTGCGGGATTTGCCGCCGAGCCGGCGCTGGCCCAGAAGCAGGGCGGCACGCTGCGGGTTTATCACCGCGACAGCCCGGCCAGCATGTCGATCCATGAGGAGGCGACATGGTCGACGATCATGCCGATGATGGGCGTGTTCAATAACCTCGTGCTCTACGATCAGCACATCAAGCAGAACAGTCTTCAGACCATCCGGCCCGAACTCGCGACCGGCTGGAGCTGGAACGAGGACGGCACCGAGCTGACGTTCAAGCTGCGCCGTGACGTCAAATGGCATGACGGCAAACCCTTCACCGCCGCCGACGTCAAATGCACCTGGGACATGCTGCTCGGCCGCGGCAAGGAGAAGCTCCGCCTCAATCCGCGCGAAACCTGGTACCTCAACCTCTCCGAAATCGTGACCAACGGCGAAGACGAAGCGACATTCCGCATGAAGCGGCCGCAGCCGGCTTTTCTCGCGCTGCTGGCGTCGGGAGATTCGCCGGTCTATCCGTGCCATGTCTCGCCGCGCGAGATGCGTACCCGCCCGATCGGCACCGGCCCGTTCAAATTTGTCGATTACAAACCGAACCAGTCGCTGAAGGTCGAACGCAACCCGAATTATTGGAAGCCGGGGCTGCCCTATCTCGATGCGATCGAATACACGATCGTGCCGAACCGCTCGACCGCGGTGCTCGGCTTTATCGCAGGCACCTTCGACATGACCTTCCCGCACGAGATCACCGTGCCGTTGCTGAAGGACATCCACAGCCAGGCACCGCAAGCGATCTGCGAGACCGTGCCGCTCAACGTTTCTGTCACCGTCGCGGTCAATCGGAAACCGCCCTTCGATAACATCGAGGCGCGCCGCGCCGTCGCGATGGCGCTCGACCGGCAGGCGTTTATCGACATTCTCGGCGAGGGGCAGGGCGATGTCAGCGCCGTGATGCTGCCGCCGCCGGAAGGCATCTGGGGCATCCCGCTGGAACAGCTCCGGCCGCTACCGGGATACGCCCTCGATGTGGCGAAGAGCCGGGAGCAGGGCCGCGAGATCATGCGGCGTCTCGGCTATGGGCCGGAAAAGCCGCTCAAGGTGACACTCTCGGCGCGCAACATCGCGGCGTACCGAGATCCGGCGACGATCCTGATCGATCAGCTGAAATCGATCGGCATCGACGGCGAGCTCGAAACCGTCGAGACCGCCAACTGGATCCCCAAGCTGATGCGCAAGGACTACACCTTGGCGATGAGCCTGTCGGGCAGCGCCGTCGACGACCCCGACCAGATCTTTTACGAGAGTTATGTCTGCAAGTCCCCGCGCAACTATACCGGCTACTGCAATCCCGAGGTCGAGGCGCTGATCGACAAGCAATCGACTGAGACCGACCCGGAGAAGCGCAAACAGATCGTGTGGGACATCGAACGCCGGATGATCGATGAAGGCGTGCGGCCGGTGATCTATCACGCGCGCCAGGCAACCTGCTGGCAGCCGCAGGTCAAGAACATCACGATGATGGTCAACAGCGCCTATAATGGCTGGCGCATGGAAGATGTGTGGCTCGATAAATAGAGCATTCTCCCCTTTTTCGTGATGACAGCGGGCCTGACCGGCCGCCCGTTAACGGAATGGTGCATCCTCGCGCGGCGTTCTGAACCGACAGATCGGAACAGCGCGGGATTGCCCACATGCTGAAAACTCTGATGGCCGGGACTGCTATCGCGGTCGGGATTTCCGCGATCGGGACGGGGGCGGTGCTGGCGCAGATGCTCCGGAAACCGGCCCTGGCCGATATGCCGCGCCTGCTGCTTATCGATGATAAGGACAAGCACAAGAACAAGCACGATAAGCACGTCAACAAGCACCGCGATGAGGACGAAGACCGCGACGAGAACGAGGATCGGGGCCGCCGTTCGTCGAACCGGACCTCACGCAGCTCTTCCAGCTCGTCGCAATGGTCTTACGGCTCGTCGCCCTATTACGGAGCGCCGCGAGGTTATGGCGGCTACGGCTATTACGATCAGCCGTATTACGATTATTACGGGCGGCCCTATTACCCGTACGGGCGATAGCGCGGGTTTAGGCGGCTCGCGCTGTCCCCAACGATGTCATTCCGGGATCGCCCGGAGGGCGAGGCCCGGAATCTATGAACACCGGCCTCTGAAAATGGATTCCGGGCTCACCGCTCCGCGGCGCACCGGAATGACGCTTGGGGCGTGCGAAACTAGGCCGCGGCGAGCGAGATCCCGAGTGCTTCGAGATCGGGCGCGATGCGTTTCGACAGGACGCCGACCTTGCTCAGATTGCGCACCAGCCCCTGGTGCAGATCGCGGCGGAAGAACTTGCGGAACGCGGTCTCCTCACCGCCGGCGGCGCGGTCGCGCCGGTTTTGGCGGATGGTTTCGATATCGGCCTTGCTGAAACCCATGTCTTCGTAGGCGCCGAGCGGGAAGATGCCGCGCAAGGTCCGGTTCAATGCCCAGACCGCGAAATCCTCCATCTCGCGCCGCTCCGCCGCGCTCGCCTCGGCGACGACAGCCGGCAATGACAGCATGCCGAACCCCATGTGACGCGCCTCGTCCTGCAGGATGCGGCGGCAGATTTGGCAGAGGATTGGATCCTTCGAGGACTCGGCCAGCATCCGGAACAGCGAGACGGCGAACGTCTCGGCGACCAGTTGCAATCCGATCGTCTTCAGGTACCAGGCCGAGGTGCCGAGCAGCGTGTCGAAAATTTCCTGGACGTTGCCGGCGAGCGGATAGGTCTCGCCCTCGAGCCGCAGCGCGATATAGCGATGCAGCACCTCATTGTGCCGCGCCTCGTCGACCACCTGGCTGGCCTGGAACAGCTTGGCATCCTGACCGACGACATTCTCGACCATCTGGCTGCACACCAGCATCGCGCCGTGCTCACCATGCATGAGCGTCGAGATCCGCCAGCGCGCCACGAGGCGGTTGATCTCGACCTGCTGCGCCGGCGACAGCCGGTTCCAGAACGGGGTGCCGTGAATATCGACCAGATCGTCGGCGATCAGCCCGCCATCGCTGTCGAGCGGCTTCTCCCAGTCGATATCGGTCGCGGCATTCCACTGGTCGAGCTTGGCCTGCTCGTAGAGCCGCCGCATATCGGCGTGCTCGCCATCGTAATCATGGCGGAAATACGCGGTATTGCTGGTCTCGATGTAATGACCGCGTTCCATCTCTGGCCTCTCTGTCTCGGCGGCGCGGATGCGGGCCTCGGGCTATGCCAACCCAATGTAGAGCGCCCTCTCGAAGTTTTCGAGCACCGCGAGCGCTTTCGGGTCGGCGAACGGTATTAATTGCATCAGGATAACGCCGGCGATGCCGGTGGCGGGGTCGATCCAGAAATAGGTGTTGCCCAGCCCGGCCCAGGCAAGACTTCCGGCGCGGCGCCCGGTCGGCGCGGGCTCGGTCGAGATCATGAAGCCGAGGCCCCATTTCTTGCGCATCCCGGGGAAAAACTCGGCATCGCAGGAATAGGCGGGGACGGCGGTCTTGAGCAGGCCTACGGTCAGATCGCCGATCGCGTTCTCGGCCATCAGGCGCACGGTCTCGGGCTTCAGGACTTGCCGGCCATCGACGTGGCCTTCGTTCAGGAAAATCTGCTCGAAGGCGAGATAATCCGCGGCGGTACCGTAAAGCCCGCCGCCGCCCATCTGGAACTCCGGTTCCTGCGGCAATTCGAATTCGATCGGCGCCAGCGAGCCGTCGTCACCGCGCGCATGCATGCCGGCGAGCCGGGAGCGGCCCTCCGGGGTCAGCTTGAAGCCGGTATCCGTCATGCCGATCGGCCCAAACAGGTTTTCAGCAAAATAGTCGCCGAGCGATTGACCGCTTGTCCGCTCCACCGCCTTGCCGACCCAATCGATGCCGATGCCGTAATCCCACCGCTCGCCGGGATCGAAGGCGAGCGGCAGGTTGAGCGCGGCGTTCTGGCAGGAGATGATTCCCGGGATACCGAGCCGCTCCATGTACCGGCCCATTTCCGGGTTCCAGATCTCATAGGTGAAGCCGCAAGTGTGGGTGATCAGGTGGCGCAGCGTGATCGGCCGCTTCGCAGGACGCAGCCGCGGCTCGCCGGCAGCATCGAAGCCTTCGAGCACGTGCGGCGAGGCTAGCTCCGGCAACAATTCGGCTATCGGGCGGTCCAACGAGAGCTTGTCGCGCTCGACCAGCTGCATCGCCGCGGTCGAGGTGATCGCCTTGGTCATCGAGGCAATCCAGAACACCGTGTCCACCGTCATCGCGGCGCCGTCCGGCAGGGCGCGCCGTCCGAACGCGCCTTCGTAGATCGGACCGTCGCGCGACGCCGCCATCGCGACCACCCCCGGAACATCGCCGCGGTCGGTCGCTTCCCTCAGAACCTCATCGATATCCGACAGCTGCGGCATGCCCGTTTCCTTCCTGCAGCGATTTCTCCGGCAATGCACTCACCCGCCACTATAGGGCGGAAAACGGTGCCGGCCGCAAGCGTCCGCCGGGTCGGCCGATCCCTTCAATCCCACGCAAAATCCGCGCGCAAACTGATTTTTCGACGAAACGTTAACCCGGTTGTTGGCACAATGGACCCAGCGCCGCCGGGCTTAGATTGGCGCGGTCTACTCCTGGAGAATTTCGCCGCGATGGTGATGACCCTCGTCATCCTGGCGCTATGCACCGCATTGCCGGTGCTGGGCGTGGCTCACCTCGCCGAGCTGCGCCGGCGCAGCCGTGCCGAGCGCGAGGCGCTCGAAAGCGAGCGGCGCTTCCGACAGCTCGCCGAGAGCTCGTTCGACATGATCGTCCGGTTCGATCCGCGCGATCAGCGGCGGACCTATATCTCGCCGGCGTGCCGCCGCCTCTACGGCTATGAACCCGAAGAGGCGTTGATGATGCCGGCGGAGGAAATCATCCACCCGGAAGACCTGCCGCGAGTCCGCGAAGTGCTGCGGCGGCTGGAATATTCCGAGCACGCTCCGATCACCTATCGCGGACGGCGCAAAGACGGCACCTATATTTGGGTCGAGGCGAGCCTGACACGCTCGAACAATCCGGAAACCGGCACATCCGAGGTGGTCAGCGTCGTGCGCGACATTAGCGAGCGGGTCCGCTACGAGGCCGCCCTGCGTCAGGCCAAGGAGCAGGCCGATGCCGCCAGCCGCGCGAAATCGGAATTCCTCGGCACGATGAGCCATGAGTTGCGCACCCCGCTCAACGCGATCATCGGCTTTACCGAGATCATGAAGGAAGGGGTGATGGGGCCGATCGACAACCCGCATTACCGCTCCTACGTCGCCGATATTCACTTCAGCAGCACGCACCTGCTGAACCTGATCAACGAGATCCTCGATGTCACCAAAGCCGAGGCCGGCAAGCTCGAGGTTCAGGAAGAGGTGTTCGATTTGCGCCCCGTCATCGAAGCGGTGGTGCGGATCAGCGGCCCGCCGATCGACAAGGCGCGCCTGACGGTCACGATCGATCTACCTGCCGATCTGCCGCAGTTGCGCGCCGACCAGGGCAAGACCCGGCAGGTGTTCTTCAACTTGGTCAGCAATGCGGTGAAGTTCACCCCGGCCGGCGGACGGATCGACATTTCCGGCCGCTTTGACGGTCGGAGCGGGTTGTCGATCACGGTGGCGGACACCGGCATCGGCATCGCGCCCGAGGATCTGCACCGGGTGCTCGAACCTTTCGTGCAGGTCGACAGCTCACTGAGCCGGCGTCATCAGGGCACCGGTCTCGGTCTCCCCGCCGTCAAGGGGATCATGGAGCTGCACAACGGAATGATCGAATTGCGCAGCACGGCCGGCGCCGGCACCGCCGCGACGATCACCTTCCCGCCGGAACGGGCGGTTGTGCAACCGGCCATGCAGGAATCGCTGCCGGCTGCCTGAGTGGGCTGATCCGCGCGCAGCTGTCTACTGGCGGTGATATTTGACGACGCGCCGCACGCGTCCCCACTCGCCTGGCTGCACGACATAGAGATCGCGCCGCGAGTCGCACCAGATGCCGTGGCAGGAGCGGTTGACCGGTCCGTCGCCCCAGCGCGCCAGCCGCTCACCGTCGAGGGTCAGGATGCTGATCATGCCGCCATTGTGCTCGGGGATGTAAACGATGTCCTCGTCATCGACATAGAAAAAGGCCGGGCCGATCAGCTCGGTCGGCCAGACTTCAAGCAGCTTGCCGGTCTGATCGAAGACCTGCACGCGATCGTTTTCGCGATCGGCGACGAGGACGCGGCCGCGCCGGTCGATCCAGACGCCATGCGGTAGGTTGAACTGCCCGGGCGCGGCGCCGGGTTCGCCCCAGGAGGACAGGTATTTGGCGTCGGCCGAGAATTTGTGGACGCGCGCGTTGCCGTAGCCGTCGGTCATGAACATCTCGCCCGAGGGCGCGAAGGCGATGTCGGTCGGCAGGTTGAACGGGCCGCCGCCATGCGTGACCTTGCGCCAGGCCTGGGAGCTCATATCGTCCGCCGGCACGCCGGTATCGGAGCGCTTGCCCTTCTCGCCGATCGTCTGCAACAGCTTTCCGTCGGTCGTGAATTTATAGAATTGCTCGTGATGCTCGTCGCACAGCCAGACGACGTCGC
>VAZR01000217.1 GCA_005888515.1 Alphaproteobacteria bacterium
AGCGGATCGGAAATGTCGCCGGGACTGCGGCGCGGATCGGCCAGCGCCGCCGGCCGGCGGCGTCGCGGACGCGTCTCGGTCGGCGCAACCGGTTCAGTTGTCATCAAATTTTCTGGACCGTCGGTCATATCCACCGAATGTGGGGATAAGTTTGTCGAAAAGCTCGGTTGAGCAGAGCCCGCGAGCAGACAATCTCGGCGTTCGTAGAGATTGCCTATTTTGTAGGCAAATTCCTAACTGTCTGATTTCCCTTCTACTTTCGGCTGTCAAGTGTAAACCTACAGTAACAGAGGGTCACAAGAATGTCACATCGGGGGTGTCTCCGCCGCGCAACACCGGCTGTAGACAACTCTCGCCTCTGCGAGTCGAAGTCGAACCGAATCCGTGACTTAGCCGAGACATTTGGTCGCGCATCATCAACTCGCGAAGGGTTACTCGACGACCTCCCCCTGGCCAGGTTGCCCCCAGCCCAGATGCTCTCCGCCATCCAGCGCGATCATCTGACCGGTCATTCCGGGCGCCGCGAGGATGAAGCGCAACGCGGCGGCGATCTCATCGGGGCTGGTGCCCCGCCGCAGCGGCATCTTACGGCAGCGGTCGAGGAATTGCTGTGCACTCTGCCGCGGGCTCGGCATCGTCGGCCCCGGTCCGATGCCGTTCACCCGGATGCGCGGCGCGAGCGCCAGAGCCATTGTCTGCGTCAAGGTCCACAGGCCCGCCTTGCTGAGCGTGTAGGAGACAAAAAACGGCGTCAGATTCCACACCCGCTCGTCGAGCAGATTGACGATGACGCCCGCCGCCGCTTGCGGCAGATGCCGCGCGAAGCTTTGCATCAGGAGAAACGGCGCCCGCAGATTGATCGCCAGGTGACGATCCCAGCTGTCGCGGGTCGCCGTCGCTACGGTGTCGTTTTCGAAAATCGAGGCGTTATTGACTAGACAACCGATCGGACCAAGCGCCGCCACGGCGCGCGGCAATAGTTCGGCGACCGCTCCCTCATCGGCGAGGTTGGCCATCAGCGTGATCGCTTTGCCGCCAGCTCGCTCGATCTCGGCCGCGAGCGCCTCTGCCTCTTTCTTCGAATGATGGTGATGGATCGTGACGGCGTAGCCGTCCGCGGCGAGCGCCAGCGCCAGCGCCCGCCCGATGCGGCGGGCACCGCCGGTGACCAGCGCCGCCTTCGGCACCGGGCACAGCCTCGCGCGCCGACAAGCCGGCGCGCCCCATCGTCGAGCGGCCGCGCAGCCCACCCTCAGCCACGTCGGTAAGCCCGAGCTCTATCTGCTCCAGCCGGCGGATCTCATCGCGCAGCCGCGCGGCTTCCTCGAATTCGAGATCGGCGGCGGCGGTGCGCATGCGCTTTTCCATATCGGCGATGACCGCCTTCAGATCCTTGCCCTGGTAGTGCGCCGCATCGCTCTCGCCGAGGCCGATCGTGACGTGATCGGCCTCGTAGACGCTGTCGAGAATGTCGGCGATGCCGCGGCGCACGGTTTCCGGCGTGATGCCGTTCAGCGTGTTGTAGGCCTGCTGCTTTTCGCGGCGCCGGTCAGTCTCGGCGATGGCCGCTTTCAGGCTGTCGGTCATGCGGTCGGCGTAGAGGATCGCGCGCGCATCGATGTGGCGGGCGGCGCGTCCGATCGTCTGAATCAACGAGGTGCGCGACCGCAGATAACCCTCCTTGTCGGCATCGAGAATCGCGACCAGCGCGCATTCAGGGATATCAAGACCTTCGCGCAGCAGGTTGATGCCGATCAGCACGTCAAACACGCCAAGCCGCAGATCGCGAATGATCTCGATGCGCTCGATCGTGTCGACATCGGAATGCATGTAGCGCACCCGCAGCCCGGCCTCGTGCAGGTACTCGGTCAACGCCTCCGCCATCTTCTTGGTCAAGGTCGTGACCAGCACGCGATGACCGCGCAACGCGGTGTCGCGGCATTCTGCCATCAGATCGTCGACCTGGTTCTCGGTCGGGCGGATGATGCAGGGCGGATCGACCAGGCCGGTCGGCCGGACGATCTGCTCGACAAAGACGCCGCCGGCGCGCTCCATCTCCCATCGCCCGGGCGTCGCCGAGACGAACATCGTCTGGCCGCGCATCGTATCCCATTCCTCGAATTTGAGCGGCCGGTTATCCGTGCAGGACGGCAGGCGGAAACCGTATTCGGCGAGCGTCGTCTTGCGTGTCCAGTCGCCGCCGAACATGCCGCCCAATTGCGGCACCGTGACGTGGCTCTCATCGACGATGACCAGCGCGTCGCGCGACATGTATTCGAAAAAGGTCGGCGGCGGCTCGCCCGGGTTGCGGCCGGTCAGATAGCGCGAATAATTCTCGATGCCGGCGCATGCGCCGGTCGCCTCGATCATTTCAAGATCGTAAGTCGTGCGCTGCTCCAGCCGCTGCGCTTCGAGCAGTTTGCCCTGGGCGTGAAACTCGTCGAGCCGCACCCTGAGATCGCGCCGGATCTGGTCGATCGCCTGCAACAGGGTCGGGCGCGGCGTCACGTAATGGCTGTTGGCGTAGATCTTGATCGAGTTCAGCGCCGCGGTCTTCTCGCCGGTCAAGGGATCGATCTCGTGGATCGCCTCGATCTCGTCGCCGAACAGCGAGATGCGCCAGGCGCGGTCCTCGTAATGCGCCGGAAACAGCTCGATCGTGTCGCCGCGCACCCGGAAATTGCCGCGGAAAAAGCTGTGGTCGTTGCGCCGGTATTGCAGCTCGACGAGCTTCGACAAGAGGCGGTTGCGGTTGACCCGGTTGCCGACTTCCAGCGACTCGGTCATCTGCGAATAGGTCTCGACCGAGCCGATGCCGTAGATGCACGACACCGAGGCGACGACGACGACATCGCGCCGTTCGAGGATCGCCCGGGTCGCCGAATGGCGCATCCGGTCGATCTGCTCGTTCAGCGACGATTCCTTTTCGACATAGGTGTCGGTGCGCGGAACATAGGCTTCCGGCTGGTAGTAGTCGTAATAGGAGACGAAATACTCGACCGCGTTCTCCGGGAAGAAGCTCTTCATCTCGCCGTAGAGCTGCGCCGCCAAGGTCTTGTTCGGCGCCAGCACGATCGCCGGTCGGCCGGTGCGGGCGATGACATGCGCCATCGTGAAGGTCTTGCCCGAGCCGGTGACCCCGAGCAGCACCTGGTCGCGCTCGCCGCGCTCAAGCCCCTCGCAGAGTTCGTCGATCGCCTGCGGCTGATCGCCAGCCGGCTGGAACTCCGAATGGAGCTGGAACGGCTTCTCGATATCGGCTTGCGGGCGTTCGGCAACGAGCAGCGGCAGCATGGCGCTTAAAATAAGCCCGCGGCCCCCGATCCGCCAGAAGCACTAGCGTGGATTGCGCCGCAAGCGATGCAGCCGGGTTTCAGCCCCCGGCTTAGGATCCGGAGCCGGCGCGCGGCGGATGGATTTCGTTGGCCGCCTGCTGGCCGAGCAGCCGGGCGAGCGCGGCGAGCCGGGCCTGTGCGGCTTCGTTTCCCTGGCCTGCCGCTTTTTCGAACCAGCGGCGGGCCTCGTCGCGATCGAGCGCGACGACCCGGCCGGCGGCATAAAAATCGCCGAGCGCGATCTGCGCCTCCGGAAGCCCCTGCTCCGCCGCTTTCCGGTACCATTCCAATGCCTCTTCGGGGTCAGCCTCGACCCCGTCGCCCTTGAGCAGCATGACGGCCAGATTGTATTGCGCGATGCGCTCGCCCTGCTCCGCCGCGCGGCGGAACCAGGCGACCGCCATGTCGAGATCCTTTGGCACGCCCTGCGCGACGCAGTACATCGTGGCGAGCTGCAATTGCGCGCCGGCATGGCCCGCTTCCGCCGCCCGGTGAAACCACAGAGCGGCCTCCACTTCGTCGCGCAACCCCCATGCTCCGGCCAGATAGTTGCGCCCCAGAACCAGCTGTGACCGGAGATGCCCGGCTTCTGCCGCTGCCCGATAGCAACGCACCGCTTCGAGCGGGTCGGCGCCGTTGCCGCGATCCTCGGAATAGAATTGCCCGAGCTGGAAATGCGCCGGCGCGTAGCCCCGCTCGGCCGCCCGACGGAACAGCTGGACGGCGGCAGCAGCGTCGCGATCGACGCCGTGCCCGTGCAGATGCAGGATCCCGAGCGTCGTCTCGGCATCGGCATCGCCGGCCGCGGCTGCCCGCCGCAACCACATCGCCGCCGTATCGTAATCGCGCGGCACGCCCTCGCCCGACAAATAGAGTTTCGCGAGGCTGGTCTGCGCCACCGCCACGTCCTGCTCGGCGGCGCGGCCGAACCATTCCAGCGCGCGCGCCGGATCCCGTTCGACCCCGGTGCCGTCGCGGTAAAACACGGCGATATTGAATTGCGCCGCGGCATGCCCCTGCGCCGCGGCCTTTCCGAACCATTGCGCGGCATCAACCAGCCGCTTCGGAACACCTTCGCCGCGGGCATGCAGCCCACCGATCATGAATTGCGCCTCGGCATCGCCGGCCTCCGCGGCGCCCCGATACCACAGCGCCGCCTCGGATTCGCTCTGCGCCGTGCCCTGTCCGAGACTGTACATGCGCGCGAGGTTCAGCATCGCCGGCGTATGGCCTTGCCGTGCAGCCTGCCGGAAATAGGTCTCGGCCATCACGAAATTCTGCGGCACGCCGTCGCCCCGCAGCAGGTGGAGCGCCAGATTGTGCCGCGCGCGCGGGTTACCCTTTTCGGCGGCCTGGCGAAACAACAGCACGGCGCGTTCGGGGTCGCGGTCCATCCCGGCCCCCGAGCTGCACATCAGCGCCAAGGCGACCTGCGCGTCGCCGTACCCCTTGGCGGCGGCCTTGCCATACCACCGCGCCGCCGCCGGCAGATCGATCTCGACCCCGAAGCCGTTGGCGTAAAGTACGCCGAGGCCGAATTCGGCCGCGGCGACGCCCTGCTCCGCCGCCTGCAAGTACCAGCGCCGGGCCTCCTCGTAATCGGTCTCGCAGCCAAGGCCGCGGGCATACATCATGCCGGTATGGGCTTGCGCCTCGCCCAGCCCTTGCGCGGCGGCCGCAGTGCTCCAGCGCAACGCCTCGGCAAAATCCGGCGACACGCTGATGCCGTTCGGGAACATCAGCTCGAGATTGTTGTCGGCGGCGCTTTTGTCGATTTCGACGGCGCCGTCGTACCAGCGGCCCACCTCGTAATGCGCGTGGCCACCGGAAAACAGCGCGAGGCTCAGCTGGTATTGTGCTTCAGGATGCCCCTGCTCGGCGGCTCGCCGGTACCAAATGACGGCGTCCCCGAGATTGCCGAGCACGCCCTTGCCGCGGGCGTAAAGCAACCCGAGCCGATATTGCGCCTCGGAATCCCCGGCGCTGGCGAGAGTTGTCAGCTTGCGCGCCGCCTCGAGGTAATCCTCGCGCGCATAGGCCGCGAGCGCCGCCTCCAGCGCGCGCGATGCAGATGGCCGGCGGCGCGCCTTGGTGGCAGCACGTGCAGCGGCTGTTGGGCTCGGCGGCACCGCTAGCGCTGGTTCCGGTGTGTCTACGGCCGGTGCCGCCGCCGGCGGCATCGGTTCCGCCGGTACCGGCAAATCCGCAGCCGGAGGCGCGGGCGCCGCATGGGCCGGTGCTTCCGCCGGCGGCTCAATGGCAATCGGAACATCCGCCGCCGCGGCTGCCGCTGCGTGCGCCCCGAGCGCGGCTCTCAACGGGTGCCGTCCCGCTTCTCGCCGGTGGTCATCGCCAAGACTGAACCAGGAGCTGAATCAAGGCTCACGCATCGCCTCGCCCATCCCCTGCAGCGCGCCGGAGACGATGTACATCAGGATCGAGCGGGTGCCGATGTGGATATCGCCGGCCAGCGTCATGCCAGGGATCAGGCGGAACCCTTCCGGGACGTCCCGCAGATCGGTATTGGTCAGTGCGATGCGGGCCTTGTAGAATGGCTCCTGCGTCGTAGCGCCGTTGTCCTCGTTGGTGAAGGCGCCTTCGCTGATCCAGCGCAGGGTGCCGTTGGCCATGCCGTGCTCGACGAAGTTGAACGCGTCAAACTTGACCTTCACCGGGTCTCCTGGACGGATAAAGCCGACATCGCGCGTCGCGATCTTGACCTCGGCCTCGAGCGGCGAACCGAGCGGTGCCAGATACATCAGCGGATCGCCCTCCTTGAGGACCGAACCGACCGACAGTTTCGACATTTTCAGGACAACTGAATCCTCGAGCGCTTCGAGCCGCACCAAATCCTTGTGCTTTGTCGCCTTTTCGAGCTGCTGCGAGGCGGTATCGCGCTGACCCCGAGCGGTGACCAGCTCCTGACTGGCCTGCGCCATCCATTGCTGGATGAAGGCATCGCGGTTCGAGATCGTCGATTCGAGCTGATGCTGGTTTTCGATCAGGCTGTTGTGAGCGTATTCGGCGTTGCGCAACAGCTCGGTTTTGGTGTCGGTCGCCGCCAGCAAGTTCAGACGGCTGCCGACCTGAGCCGCGGCCAGGGTCGCGCGCATCTGCTCGACTTCCTGGGCGAGCCTGGCGCGATCGCCGTAGCGCGCCTGATCGTTGCCGAGCTTGGCGACCGTCGTCTTCAGCTGCGCGACCTGCTCGTCATAGGCGTGCAGCTGCGATTCGAACTGCGCCTTGCGCTGCGTGTAATAGGATCTCTGCAGTTCGCCGTACTGGGCCAGGGCAGGTTCGGTGCTCACCGGCGGCACGTAAGGCCGCTTGGCGAGCTCCGCCTCACAGCGCGCAATCTGCGCATCGAGGCTGGCGATCTGCGATCTCAGGGCACTGACATCGGCGGCGGCGAAGGTCGGATCGAGCGTCGCCAGGACCTCGCCGGCCTTGACCCGCTCGCCCTCGCGTACGTTGATCGTCTTGATGATCGAGGGGTCGAGCGCCTGGATGACCGTCGTCGCCTGCGTCGTGACGACTTGGCCGGCGCTGTTCACGACCCGGTCGAGCCGCACAAAGGCGGCAAGCACGATCAGCGTGACGATAAAGCCGGAGAGGACGTAAACCGTCGCGCGCACCCGGGCCGGCTCCGGGGTCTCGAGGATCTCCGCGGTTTCCGATTGGAACAGCCGGACCAGATTTTCCGGCGCCGGGTCACTGCGCCGCGCTAGGGAACGGAATGATTTCATGCGTGGTAGGCCTGGTGATGAGATGCCGGTGCTGCTGGTGCCACAGGCCGCTGTAGATGTCGCAGCGGTCGAGCAGTTCCTCATGCGTGCCGATGTCGTAAACCCGGCCGCGTTCGAGAACGAGGATCGAGTCGGCGTTCACCAGCGAGGAAAGGCGGTGCGAGATGATGATCAACGTGCGGCCTTGAGCGATGCGCAGCAGATTGGCGTTGACGATCGCTTCGCTGTCCGCGTCGAGCGCGCTGGTGGCCTCGTCGAGGATCAGAATGCGCGGGTCGCCGATCAAAGCGCGCGCGATCGCGAGCCGCTGCCGCTGTCCGCCCGACAGGTTGGTCGACCCTTCCTGGATATAGGTCTCGTAGCCCCGCGGCAGGCGCTCGATGAATTCCTCGGCGCCGGCCAAGCGCGCCGCCTGCACCACTTCCTCAAAGCTCGCGTCCGGCTTGGAGGCGGCGATCGTCTCGCGGATCGAGCCGCGAAACAGGAAATTCTCCTGCAAGACCACGCCAAGGCTGGAGCGCAGATGATCGACGTCGATCTCGCGCAGATCATTGCCGTCGATCTTGATCAGCCCCTGATAATTGCTGTGCAACAGCTGCAGCAGCCGGGTGACAGTGGTCTTGCCCGACCCGCTTCGCCCGATGATGCCGAACACGGTGCCTTCGGGAATGGCGAACGACACCTGCTCGAGCGCCGGCGTGTTCGCGCCCTCGTAGCGAAAGGTGACCTCGTTGAACTCGACGCGGCCGACCAGCGGGGTGCGGATCCCCCGGCCCGAGCGCCCCTCTTCGGCCGGCTGATTGACCATGCGCGCGACCAATTGCACGGCGCTGCGGGCTTCATCGATCTGAACGATGGACTGCGAGGCCTGGATCAGCGGACCGACGACGCGGTTGGTCAGCA
>VAZR01000392.1 GCA_005888515.1 Alphaproteobacteria bacterium
CGACGATCTCCGCCGTAACCGCGCCGCCGAAGATGAGCGTCGACAGCAGAAAGCCGCCGACCGGGGTCAGCGCCAGCACCTGCCCGGCGATCGTGGCCGGCATGGCCGTCAGCACCAGCGCCCACAGGAAATAGCCGAGCGCCGTCGTGACGATCCAATTATACGCAAGTATCGCGATCAGGCCGATCGACCAATGGATCGGCTCGTCGGTGATCTGCGGCAGCGCGAAGCCGAGGACCACCGGTGCGCTGACGACGAGCTGCCAGAAAGTCTGCGTCCAGAACCCGGTCCGCCATATCCGCCGCCGGTAGAGGCAGGAGCCGAGGGCCCACGCTATCGCCGCGAGCAGCAGGAAGGCGTTGCCGAGCAACGTCCGCCCGCTGCTCCAATCGACGAGCCCCGGGTTCATGAACAGCACCAGCCCGGCGAACCCGATCGCCGCGCCGATCAGATGGAAACGGCCGAGCCGCTCGACCCCGAGCAGGACTCCGATCGGGATCGCCCACAGCGAGAACGTATAGGCCAGCACGATCGCGCGGCCCGGCGCCTCGATCGCCAGACCGGCGATCGCAAACAGCAGAAAGGCGGCCACCTGCAGTTGGCCGACCCAGAACAATCCGAGCCGCTCGCCCGGGATCGGCAGCAGCGGTACGCGCATCGCTGGAAGGATCGGGGCCATGAGCACGACCGTACCGACCAGACGCAACAGCACGAAGACGAGCGGCGGCGCGTCGCTGAGCGCCAGCTTCATCAACGGCCAATTGCCGGCCCAGGTGACGACGATGATTGCCAGGTAGACATAGACGACCCGCGGCGGCCCGGTCCGCTGGTCTGGCGATCTCATCCGAGATCAGGCCGAGGTTACCGGCTCAGGGGATCTCGTAAACCGGAACGGCCTCAGGAATACCCCGCAGCTCGCGCTGTTGCGGCACCGGCCGCACCCCGCTCGCCGCCAGCATACTGGCGGTCTGCGGGTGCTCGACGACCTGGCCCGTCGCGTAAATCGCACGCGACGCGGCGAGGTTCTGCACGCGCGAGGCGATGTTGACGGTCTGGCCGAAATAATCCTGCCGATCGTTCAGCACGACGGCGAGGCACAAGGTCGCCATCACCGCATCGCCGATCGTCTTGACCACCGCCCCGGCCTGCGCGGCGACGATCTCGTGGAGAACGCGGAAATGCGCCTGAACCAGATCGAAGGCGGCGAGATCGCCGACCCGCTGGTACAGCTCGGTCGAGCCTTTGAGGTCGGTGAACAGGAAGGTCAGGCTGGTGATCTTCAGGTGCTGATGCGGGTCGATCGTGTCGCTGCGATAGAGGTCGCGGAAGGTCTGGTTGGTTAGGAGGCGCTTCGCGGTCAGGAACGGCCGGCGCTGTCCCAGTAGCTCGTGCAGCGCATGGCCGGCGATCCAGATCGCCGGCAATACCCGCATCTCGGTGCGGTTCTCCAATGACAGCCGCAGTGGACCAGGGCGCATCGCAACCGTGCCGGTCGGGGCCCGCAGATTGTTCAGAACCATCGACAAATTCTGCCGCTCGCGGGTCGGCTCGCCCTTGACGTCGATAAACTGCGCGGCATGCGTCACCGGATCGAACAGGATCAAAAACTCGGCCGGCAGCTGCAATGAGAGCTGCGCCTTTTCACCGGCCGGCAATTCGAGCGTATCGAGCGTGATCTCCTGGCCGAGCTCTTCCAGATTTTCCGGAATGTTCATGCCGGAGGCCCAAAAGATCTGCCGCATGTATTCGAAAAACGGCAATTCGTCCGGCTCGTGGGCCGCGATTTTGCGCACCCGGCGGCTGACCGTGAAGGTCACCTCGACCATCTCGTCGAGGTTCGGCTGGTATCCCTCGGCGCAGAGCGCGCAGATATAATCGTCGTGCTTGACAGATTTGAGGGTCGTGCTGGTGTCGAGGACGCCGCCGCAGCCGGGGCACAGTACGTTCCACGACAGCTCGAAAATCCCCAACCGCGCGGCATGCAGAAAGGCGGCGATGACGCGCTCCTCGTCGAGCCGCCGAGACGCCGCGAAATCGATCGCATTGACCCGGCACAGATCGCGGTCGCGAGCCTCGGCGACAAACCGCTCGATCTCGGCGACAGCCTCGGGATCGGCCGATTGGCGCAATACCGTGAACAGCCCTTGGGCTTCGCTCGTCAAACGCTCGGTCATGTATGGAGAGCCTCGTGCAACGACAGAACGGTTCGCAATGCCCGTTGCGATGGCGGGCACCATCATGTCGGAACCGCCAAGCCTCTGTGCAACCGGAAAAAACCGAACTGTCGGGCCGGCGCCTCCGGTTACGCTGAAAGGTCGAGCCGGTAGGCGCGGGTCGCGGTCCCGCAGAACAGCGCGAGCTTTTCCTCGCGCGAGGCGCCGGCCGTGATGCGCTTGAAGGCGTTCCACAGCGCCCCATAGCCGATCGCCATCTTGTCGACCGGGAAGTTGCTCTCGAACATGCAGCGCTTCGGGCCGAACAATTCGATGCAGGTCTCGATATGGGGGCGCCATCCCTCGGCGATCGCCTCCGAGGACGGCGGGGCGGCGGCGCTGTGGAAATCATAGGCGGCGCCGCGGTTGATCATGCCGCCGAGCTTGACAACGACATTGGGGCACCGGGCCAGCTCCGTCATCGAGCGCTTCCAATCGGCAAAGACCTCGTCCCGCCGGCCGGCATAAGGCCCGTAGCCGAGCGTGCCTCCGACATGGCCCATGATGATCAATGTCGCCGGGAAGGCCCGCGCCAGATCGACGACGTCGCCAAGCTGCGGGTGATAGAGCCAGGCATCGAAGCTGAGCCCGAGCGCGGACAGCCGTTTGAGCCCGGCCCGAAAGTCCGGCCGCTGATAGAGATGCGGCCGCATGTCGTGCCGGCTGTTGCCGATGAGCGGGCTTTCATCCCAGCCGGCCGAATGACGCACGCCCCGGAAGCGGCCGCAGCCGGCCCGCAGATGCGCCAGCAAGACCGGCTCGACCCGATCGCCAAGGGTCAGATCGGCATAGCCGACGATGCCGGCGGCGACCCGGGTCGGCCCGTAATTGCCGGATGCGCTCATCGCCGCGATGCCGGCGACAAACTCGGTCTCGCCGACCGGCCGCATCTCGGGCGGTCCTTCCTTGCGGTACATCGAGCGGCATTCCAGGAAGACGGTCGCAACGATGCTGTGCCCGGTGTTCAGA
>VAZR01000394.1 GCA_005888515.1 Alphaproteobacteria bacterium
GCGCTTCGTGAATGTCTCGGTGATCGAGGCCTTGAAGTAATCGTTGGGATCGGAATAGCCCTGCAAGACCCAGATATTCGGCGAATTGACCGTCAGCAGCAGGTCGCCATGCGTCTGCAGGTGAAACGCGCGCGAGTTCGGCGGTGCCGGGATGAAATTGACCGGCCGCGGCTGCTTTGGGTCGCGCACATCGACGATCGTGAAGCCGTCGCTGAACATATGGCCGACAAAGGCATGCCCCTTGTGCACCATGACCTGCACGCCATCGCCACGACCGTTCAGATCGGTATTGCCGACGAAATCGATGTTGCGCGCGGAATCCGGGGTCATGTTCACCTCTCCCTGACGGCTGTTCTCAGGAGATCGTAAACCCTGCCGCAGTCCCGGCGAAAGCCGGGACCCACCTTTCAGCTTCGCAGATGCGGAGGAATGGGTCGCGGCTTTCGCCGGGACTGCGGAGAAAGCGGTTCACCCGAGGGAGGACTTACCCTAGCTTCAACCAAATTTTGCCGGAGTAGGAGGACACGATGACCCAGGCGGCCCGGTTTCGCGAATTGATGCGGCGCGACGGCATGGTCGTGGCGCCCGGCGCCTATGATTGCATCACCGCGCGGCTGATCGAGCGCGCCGGCTTCGAGACGGTCTACATGACCGGCGCCGGCACGGCCGCCACTCTCGGCTACCCCGATTTCGGCATCGTCACGATGTCGGAGATGGTGGCCAATGCCGGCCGCATCGCGGCGGCGGTCGGTTTGCCGGTCATCGCCGACGCCGATACGGGTTACGGCAACGAACTCAACCTCGTGCGCACGGTGCGCGAATACGAGACCGCCGGGGTCGCCGGCATCCATATCGAAGACCAGGGTTTCCCGAAAAAATGCGGCCATCTCGACGACAAGGAGATCGTGCCGCGCGAGGACTGGCTGGCCAAGATCCGCGCCGCCGCGCAATCGCGCCGCAGCCCCGATTTCATGATCATCGCGCGCACCGACTCGCGCGCCGTCGCCGGTTTCGACGAGGCGATCGCCCGCGCCAACGCGGCGATCGCCGCCGGCGCGGACATGGCTTTTGTCGAGGCGCCGCAGACAGTCGAGGAGGTCGCCGCGGTGCCGCGCCTCGTCAACGGGCCGTGTCTGCTCAATGTCGTGCGCGGCGGCAAGACCCCTGATCTCGACCTGCGCGAGGCCGAGAGCATGGGCTACAAGCTCGCGATCGTGCCGGGGCTGTTGATCAAGAACGTCGTCGGCATCTGCGAGAAGATGCTCGACGAATTGCGCACGACGCATCGTCATCCCGCGCCGGTGCGCGAGATGAGTGTGCGCGAGACCTTCCAGCTGTGGGGCGCCGATGAGTGGGATGCACTGCGCACCCGCTTCCGCGACGCCGCCGACAGCCGGCGCGAAGCCGCGGAGTAACGTTGTGCCGGAACCAAACGGCACCGAGTTTATTGTCGCCGCATTTACGGTAATTCTTGCGCTTGCCACGATCGCCCTGGCCCTAGCTACGCAAAAGCTGTGGCAGTCGACGCAGTTGCTAGCCAACAAGACGCAACAGGATTTTGAAAGGCGAAGGGCGCAAGAGACCGTTACGGCTTGGGAGCACGTGCGAGATTTAATCCCTCCAGGAGGGTTGCCCTATCTTTCTGCCCAGTCACAAGTTCCCGAAGAGATTCGTCCTGTCTTGAGGAAAGTCGAATACTTCGGGGCATGCATCAATGCGGATATCTATGACCTACAAATATTTTCTCGCCTTTCCGGAAACTGGTTCCTTCAACAATATGCCCGCGTCCAAGGGTATGTAGAAAGCCGAGCAAATCCAAGGGCGTATGCTGATCTGAAGGAACTTCGAGCGAAGGTCCATCGAGCCGGCGCCGGCGGTGGGGTTCTGCCGCTCGACGATAGCGACGCGAGTTAGTCCGGTAGATCTGAGGCACGGCGCCGAAGGCAGCACTGCGCATTCTGCCGAGAACCCCTGCTGCCACGGCTCGCGCTGACGCGGCGGATTACTCTTTCCTTCTCCGCCCCATTGGCGCGCTTAGTCGAGCGGCGGGAAGATGTGCTCGCCGTCGGCGCCTAGCGGCAGCGGACGAACGCTGGCGGCTTCGGTCGTGTCGAGCGGTCCGTAGAGATGCGGGAACAGCGCGTCGCCGCGTGATGTCTCCCATTTGAGCCGGGCTCCGAGGCGGTCCGATTCGACGGCGATCAGTACGAGCCCGGTCTGTCCGGCGCGATGCCGGCGCGCGCTTTCGGCGATCTGCTCCGCCGTCGAAAAATGCATGAAGCCGTCGCGCCGATCGTCCGCCGTGCCGTGATAAACGCCGGCGCGCACCGCCTCGCGCCATGTCTCGGCGGGGCACATGTGGTAGATGATGCGGGTCATGGCGCGAGCCTACCGCAACCGGCTCTGCGGGCAAACCAGGCGGGAATATGATCGCTGGATCGCCGATGCGCGTCCTTCGAGACGGCCGCTTCGCGGCCTCCTCAGGATGAGGCGACGTTCTTAATGCCATCAACAATGTCCCTCATGCTGAGGAGCGCTCGCAGAGCGCGTCTCGAAGCACGCAAGGCGCGGATGCAGCGACAGTGACCGTCATGATTGCGGAACTGGATCGGGTTCTGGTGCCGCCCGTGCCGGCGCTGGTTGCCGGTTTCCGCGAGGTGCTGTGGCTGTCGCCGGAGGGTGAGATCGAGGCGTTGTCGCCGCAGGAGGCGCGCGCCCGGCTCGACCCGATCCAGGGCGGCGAGACCCCGATGGTGTGTCATGCGCGCGCCGTCGCGCGGCGGCTCGATATCGCTGGCTTCGCCGCGTTCGACCTGCTCGAATTGTTCGCGTTTGTCCGACCGGCGCAGTTTTGCGTGCCGACGCCGCGCGGACTGGCCGCCGCGCTTGGCCTCGTGCCGCCGCGCGACATGGCAGAAGCCTGCGTCGCGCTCGCGACCGCGGCGCGCGCCCTGTTGCAGGAGCTGGCGAACGAAGCCAGCGCCGATGTCCGCGCCATCACCGAGATTGCCGAGCGAGCCGGCTGGTCCTGGGGTCCGGCGGTGCTCGCGGCACTGCCGGCCGCCGATCCCGGCGTGCACCGGCGGGCGCCAAATCCCACCGGCGGATTGCGCGCCTGGGAGCGGCTCGACGAATGGCAGGAGCGCGCGCCGCCGCCGCCGCCCGGCAACGATCCGGTCGGTGCCGACGAGGCGCGGCATCGCCTCGCCGCTCTGCTCGGTTTGGGCGCCGAGCCGCGGCCGCAACAGGCCGATTACGCCGCCGCCGTCGCAGCCGCCTTCGCGCCGCGGCAGCGCCCGGACGAGCCGCAGGCGGTGCTGGCCGAGGCCGGCACCGGCGTTGGCAAGACGTTGGGCTATATCGCGCCCGCGAGCCTGTGGGCCGAGCGCAATCAAGG
>VAZR01000119.1 GCA_005888515.1 Alphaproteobacteria bacterium
TGTCAGCGAGGTGATCGCCGAGCTCGGGTTGCGATGCTCAGGTACCGTCCCCGCGTTGCGCGTCGCGTATCACTCAGCGTGTTCCTTGCAGCACGGTCAGCAGATCCACGCCGAGCCCATGACCTTGCTTGCCGCCGCCGGGTTCGAGGTCGTCGAGGTACCGGAAGGTCATCTGTGCTGCGGCTCGGCCGGCACCTACAATCTGCTACAGCCCGAATTGGCTGCGGCGCTGCGCGACCGCAAGCTGACGAATATCGCGCTGACCGGCGCCGATCTCGTCGCCGCCGGCAATATCGGCTGCATCACCCAGCTCGCCGGCGACGCGCCAGTGCCGATCGTGCACACCGTCGAATTGCTCGATTGGGCGAGCGGCGGGCCTACTCCCCCGGCAGTGGCTCGGCTGGCCGCAAGCGGCGCATCACGACCGGAAACACGAGCGACAATGTCAACGCGCTGAGGCCGATCACCGTCGGCCACAAGACCGCCTGCGGCCAGTCGCTGCCGCCGAGCAGGGCGCGCCCGCCGGCGGCGCCGAGATCGACATAGGCGATCGTCATCGGCAATTGCCCGAGCAATGAGCCCAGCGCGTACGCCCCGAGCCGCACCCCGGTCAGGCCGAGCGCGTAATTGCCCAGGCTGTGCGGCAGGACCGGCACGAGGCGCAGGATGGCCACCATGCGCCAGCCGCCGCTCTCGGCACGCGCCAGCAATGCCGCAGCGCGCCGCCAGCCCGCCCGCTCGGCGAGGCCCCCGCCGAGATAGCGCGCCAGCAGAAACCCGGCGATTGCACCCAACAGACTGCCGAGCGCCGCCCACAGCGCGCCCCACCACATGCCGAAGACAAACCCGGCGCCGAGCGCCAGCAGGGTGCGCGGCACGAACACCAGGCTGGCGACGATGTGCAAAGCGAGAAAGACGAGCGGCGCGACCGGGCTGCGGTCGATCAGCTCGGTCAGCGCGACCGGATCGAACACGCCGCGCCAATGCCACGCCGCGACGATGCCGATGCCGAGCAATATCAGCAGGACCAGCCGCCCGGCATTGTCCTTGAGGCCGGTCACAGCACCCGCTCGGCGGGTTGCACCGTGGTGCGCGGCGCGCGGGTCGCGACCGGATCTCCGGTCTGCTCCTCGATCAGCTGCGGCCTCGCCGCACGCCGGCGCAACCACAGCACCCCAAACAGGTCGGTTATCCCGACCGCCAGCCGGTCGAATACGCCGTAATTCGAGGTGCCGCGCTGCCGCGGTCGATGGTTGACCGGCACCGAGCGCACCACACCGCCTTCACGCAACACCAGCGCCGGCAGAAAGCGGTGCATGTGATCGAAATACGGCAGGTCGAGAAACAGCGCGCGCCGGAACAGCTTCAGGCCGCAGCCGGTATCCGGCGTGTCGTCGTGCAGCAGCCCGCGTCGCACCGCATTGGCAATCCGCGAGGCGCGGCGCTTCGACCAGTTGTCCTGACGTCGCGTGCGCTGGCCGGCGATCAGCAAGGGCGGCACTGCCAGTGCGTCTTGCGCGATCTGCCACAGCACCGGGATGTCTGCCGGATCGTTCTGGCCATCGCCGTCGAGGGTCGCGATCCATACGCCATGCGCCGCCTTGACGCCGCTGCGGATCGCCGCGCTTTGGCCGCAGCTGCGGGCATGGCGCACCAGCCGAAGGCGCGGGTTCGATTTTTGCAAATGACGGATTTCGCCGGCGGTGGCATCGCCGCTGCCGTCATCGACATAGACGATCTCGTAATCGACAAATCCGTCGAGCGCAGCGGCGATTTCGGCGACCAGCGGGGCAATATTGCCGGCCTCGTTCTTGACCGGGATGACGACCGAAAGATCCATGCCTTTAATGCTGCCGGCCGAAGCCACTGGCCTGCCGTTCCCCCCAAGCGAGCCGTTGGACAGACCTAGCATGTTTCATGGGGACGGACAAATCGCCCCTCGAAACATCCTCCTCGCGCTCGGAACTCGGGACGGTCGTGCGGGCTTCACACTAGAGGATGACCGATCAGGAAGTGGATGAACTGGCCGCGATCCTGGTGCACGAGCATGGGAACGCAGCACTTGAGGTTGCCGAAGATCGACGGTCGCTGCATGAGAGCGGGTCCGACGGTTTCCGACTATGGACCCGAATTGCCATGGCCGTAAGCCGGCTGCTCAGGGTCAGACAACCGGCCTGAGCCATGCGTGGCGCGAGCCTCGCGCCTCAATAGCGCAAGCGGTAATAAGCCGCGCCGATCATCTCGTGCAGCGCGAACGAGCTGTCGTGCAGCGCGGCGATGCTCGGCAGAAAATCGTCGATGCGGCGCAGCCGCACAAAATTGCGCGGCGCAGGCCACGGCAATGGCTTTAGCCCTACCCGTGCGAACGCCCACAGCGCGCGCGGCATGTGCCACGCATGTGTCACAAGCACGACCGTGACGATCCGGTCCGCGGCGAGCAGCTGCGCGGTATTGACGGCGTTTTCGTAAGTCGTGCGGGACCGGTCGTCGCTCCAGGCGACCGGCACCGCGAAGTCGCGCTCGAGTTCGGCGCGCATCAGCGCGGCCTCGGCGGTTTGCGAGCTCAAAACTCGGCCGCCGCTGACCGCGACGGGCAGATGCAGACTGCGATAGGCTTTGGCGGCGTAAACCACGCGCTCCAGAGATTGCGGCCCGAGCGTATCCGGCTCGGCCGCGCCATCGCCGAAGTGAACGCCCGCGCCCAGTACGACGATCGCTTGCGCGGCATTCAGATCCGCGCCGTCGGGAATGCCGGCCTCGACCTGCTGCAGCAGGTACGACGCGACGCCCGGCATCGCCGCGGCGTAGAGGGCGGCCGTGGAGAGAATGACGAGCGCGATGCCGAAACCGCGCCAGCGCAGTGCCAATAGCCCGCCGATCAGGCTCAGCAGGATGAAGACCGCCGGCGGGGTGAGAAAGCCGTACGAGATCAGGTCGGACATCGACTGCGGATGGCTGCCTCACCACTTCCAAAGTCCGCCTTGGCCGGGCTTGTCCCGGCCATCCACGTCTTACTTTTCCAAAGGCGGCAAAGGCGTGGATGCCCGGGCCAAGCCCGGGCAAGGTGGTTTTGGGCTACTGATTCAGCGACTCTGACCAACGGCAGAGAGTGAATTCACCCGCCGCGGGTGTAGCGCTTGCAGACGAGGCGCAGGTGATCGCGGAAATCGGGGCGCAGTTTGCGCGTCCATTCGGTGTCGGCGGCGCTCTTCCAGGCCGGGCTCGCCTGCACCTCGGGCGAGACCAGGTGATACAGCGCGACATAACGCCGGTTGGCGCTGGTCGCGCGGAAGCGGCGCGCGCACAACACGCCCGGCACCGCGGCGAGCGCCGGTATGTGCTCGGTGTTGTACCATTCGTTGAACTCGGCCTCGTGCGCCGCCTCGACATTCATCGCGTTGAGCAGAAAGCCGCCGGCATTGTCGGGCGGCAGCTGGTCGCCCGGCAGCACCTGGTCGCCCTCGAAGCGCATCAGCCGCTCGACCCGGCTCGTCACCCGCTTCGACCACGGCGACAAATTCTCGCCGCCGATCGCGCGATAACCGGGGCTCTGCAAAATGCCGATGCTGTCGAGATCGTAGGTCGCGACCGAGATCTTCGGGTCTTGCGCGCCGATCCAGCGCTGACACAGCAGAAAGCCCGGCACGCGCTGCCGCTCCGGCAGGTGCTCGGTATCGTACCAGTCGTGAAACTCGTCCTCGGCGGCGCCGCCGATATTCATCGCCGCGATCAGTATGCCTTTGGCCATGATGTCCTCCCTGTAAATCGCATTTCACGCGCCGCCGTAAACCGGAATCACCGCGCCGCGGGTCACCTTGTTGTCCGGCGAGGCGAGAAACGTAATCAGCTCGGCCACCGCGCTCGGCGCCACCCAGCTGCTGTGGTCGGCATCGGGCATCGCCTTGCGGTTGGCCGGGGTATCGAGCACCGAGGGCGCCACTGCATTGATCCAGATCTCTTCGCCCGAGGTCTCCTGGGCGAGCGCCTCGGTCATCGCCGCGACCGCTGCCTTCGCAGTGGCGTAAGCGACCATGCCGGAACCGAGCCGCGGTTCCAGCCCCGGCCGGGCCGCGACATTGACGATGCGGCCGCCCTTGGCGCCGCCGGGACCCAGCGCGTTGCGGCTGCGGATCGCGCGGATCGCCGCCGCCGAACACAGGAACGAGGACAGCGCGTTCATCTGAAACTGATCGGCGAATTGCACCGCCGAGGTCTCGGCGACCGGCGACATCGCAAAGCCGCCGGCCAGATGGATCGAACCCCACAGCGGCGGCAGGCTGGCATAGAAGCGGCGCACTGCCGCCTCGTCGGCGAGATCGAGGCCGGTTGTGATGTGGACGCCCGGATCGTTGCGGTGCGGATAATGTTTGAGCTCGGCGGCCACCATGTTGGTGACGTGGCACACCGCCCCGGCGGCGCGCAGCGCGCCAACGACGGCTGTCCCCAACGCGCCGGTTCCGCCGGTGACGACGACATTCGCGCCCTGATAAGCGACCATGACCTGACCCTCTGCCTTGGCGCCACGAGGATAGGCGCCCGCAACGTCCGTGATATCACGCTCGGCGCGGCGGCTCTATCGGCGAGATCGCACGGTCGTGTTCCGGTTTGGATGTATGATGGCCAATCAAGGGTTACAGGTTGGGCAATCATCTGGGCTGATGTGGCCATGAGGGCATGGCTCGACCCGATCCGAGGTGGCATGGAGCGGGCAATGCTCGTCACAGATCCGATCCGGCCCCGTCTGCGGAGGACAGGTGCAGCCTTGCGCGACGGCTTCGGGGCTCCCCGGCTTGGGATCGAGTAGGCGTCCACTGCTCATCGGTTCTGCCTCGGTCTTTAGCCGGCTAACGCATCGCCAGCCGATCTTCTCCGGGGACGAACCTAACTGATCATGCCCTCTGGCGTGGCGATGTCGTCGGTGCGTGCGGCGGCGACCCGCAGGACGATTTCGATGCCCTGCACGATCTGGTCGAGCGCCATCGACGGCGCGCCGCTGAGGCATGCGGCCTGGCTCGGCAGATAGGGCACGTGCAGAAACCCGCCGCGCACCGGCAGATGCCGCGTCACGACGAGATGCATCAGCCCGTAGAAGACATGGTTGCAGACAAAGGTGCCGGCGGTATTCGAGACGATCGCCGGCAAGCCGGCTTCGCGCATCGCCGCGACCGCCGCCTTGACCGGCAGGCCGGTGAAATAAGCGGCGGGGCCATCGGCGGCGATCGGCCGATCGATCGGCTGCTGCCCGTCATTATCAGGAATGCGCGCGTCGTCGACATTGATCGCGACCCGCTCGAGCGACAATTCGGCGCGCCCGCCCGCCAGACCGACGCACAGCACGATATCGGGCCACACCGTGACAAGTGCGTCGTCGAGCGCGGCAATTGCCCGCCCAAACACGGTCGGCAACACCCGCGTCTCGATCGCAAGGTCACCGAGTCGCGCCGGCAGCCGCAACACCGCCTTCCGTGACGGATTGACAGCATCGGCGCCGAATGGCTCAAACCCGGTGACGAGAGCTTTCATTTGGATGCTCAAGCTGCGGCGCGCTTGCTGGCGCGGCGCCTTGGTGTCACGGGCGGGAGCAGCAGGTCGGCCGGCACGCGAAACCGCGCTCGCAGGCGTTGCACCATCGCCAGGCTTAGTTCCTTGCGGCCGCGCAATATCTCAGCGACACGACCGGACGTGCCCAGGAGCGTCACCAGATCCGCCCGTTTCAGCCCGTGCTGGTCCATCAAATAGCGCAGCACTTCGGCGGTGTTCGGGCGGCGCGAGGGCGACTTTTCCTGCTCGTAGGCGGCAATCAGGCGGGCTTGCGCCGCCAGCCGCGCGATATCGGCAGGGTCCTCCGAGGACATCAGATCGTCGACGAGCACGCGGGCACGGGCCAACTCAGCATCGCTGTCGATCACGATCAGGGTCGCATCCATTACACGCTCGCCGCGTCGATCCGGTCGTATTCGGCATGACTGCCGAAAAACCGGATCACCAAAACGCCAGCCCGATACTGCAAGGCCGCCACTAACCTATAGTCATTGCCCTTTATATTGAAGACTACCCGACCGCTCTTGAGGATGCTGGCGCGTGGATGAGACGCCTTGACATCCTCCGGATTGCTCCATTCCGCGCGCTCCGCAATCGCGAGCCAGACATCGTACTGCGACCGCGCCGCCCTGATCCCCTTATCGCCGGCATGGCTCGCGAAGTAGCGCTCGACGGGGCCTGGGTGCCGACCACGATCATCGACAGCAACGTCGCACAACGGTTCGGCTTGTAGAAGGCAGCGGCGGTACAGCGCAAGGGCTGTCGTGGCGAAAGCGGTCCTCACCCGCCGTAGGCTGCGCCCGCGGCCACCCTCTCCCGCCGTGCGGGTCGGGTAATCCCTTGCACATCTCAAACAGGATCCCGGCGACCGGGATCCATTCGTCAAACGCTCTGGCGCTAGCGAGGATGGCTGCCGCTGCTGGGGGATTGCACCGACAGGCCGACGAACTGGCTGGTGCCGTGGCGGTTCAGCAACAACAGGATGTTGCCGTTTGCGGCCGCCTGTTTCAGCTGCTCGGCCGCCTCTTGCGGTGTTTTGACCGGCTGCTGATCGACTGACACGATGACATCGCCGGGCTCGATGCCGAGCGCGCCGGCCGGGCTGTCATTCGCCACCTTGGTCACGACGACGCCCTCGACCTCCTTCGGGATACGGAATTGCCGGCGCATTCCCTGATCGATCGCGGCGAGCTGCAGCCCGAGGCTGGTCGCGCTGGCGGCCTTCTCGTCGCTGCTCGATCCGGTGCTCGCCGCCACCTGCTGCTCCTGTTGCGGCATCTCGCCGGTCATGGCGGCGAGATTCATTTCCTTGCCGCCGCGGCGGACGTTCATGTCGAGCTTCTGACCAGGCGGTAGCGCGGCGACGAGCCGCGGCAGATCGTGCACGGTTTTGACCGGCTTGCCGTTGGCGCTGAGGATTACATCGCCCGGCTTCAACCCGGCCTTCGCGGCCGGGCTGTTCGGCGTCACGGCGGCGACGATCGCGCCGGTCGGCTCATCCGGGTTCAGGCCGAGGCTCTTGGCGATCTCCGGCGTGATGCCCTGGATCGCGACGCCGAGCCAGCCGCGCGTCACCTTGCCGTGCTCCTTGAGCTGGGCGATGACGCTCTTCCCTGTATTCGATGGCACCGCAAAACCGATCCCGACCGAGCCGCCCGAGGGCGAATAGATCGCGGTGTTGATGCCGATCACCTCGCCCGACAGGTTGAAGGTCGGCCCGCCGGAATTGCCGCGGTTGATCGGCGCATCGATCTGGATGAAATCGTCGTAGGGGCCCTCGTTGATGTTGCGGCCCAACGCCGAGATGATGCCGGCGGTGACAGTACCGCCGAGGCTGAATGGGTTACCGACCGCCATCACCCAATCGCCGACCTTGGCTTGGTTGCTGTCGCCCCAGGTCACGAAGGGTAGCTTCTCCTTACCGTCGATCTTGAGCAGCGCGAGGTCGGTCTTTTCGTCGCGCCCGATGATCTTGGCCGGATGCCGGCTGTTGTCCTGCAGGATCACCGTGATCTTCTCGGAGTTCCCGACCACATGGTTGTTGCTGACGATGTAGCCGCTCGGGTCGATGATAAAGCCCGAGCCCAGCGCCATGACCTCGCGCCCGGCATGCGGCATCCCGCGGTTTTCGAAGAACCTTTTGAGCAAATCGTCAAACGGTGTCGCCTGGTCGCCCTGATCGGCCGACCGGTCGGCCGAGGCGGCGCCTTCGCCGCTGAGCCGCGCCGAGATGCTGACGACCGCCGGCAGGACGCGCTCGACCAGTGGGTTGAGGCTCGGCAGCGCAACGCTCGTTTGCTTCTGCACCTCGGCCGTGACGTTCTTGTCGCCGCTCGGGTTTTGCGCGCGATCTTGCGCATTCGCCAGCGGCGGCGCGACGAACAGCGCCAACGCCGCGACGCCGGCGATCAGCATGGATCGCGGCACGCCCGGCACCGCAGGGTCGAGGTGCTGACCAAAAGGCATCGGGACCTCCCGTTTCGGTAACTGCAGAAGCGGCGTCGGCATAACCAGACGGCAAACCCGGCTGGCATCCGAACCAACCCTAGCCCCGCAGGAGAGTTCCGGCACCTCGGGCGGGGATACGGGTTTGCCACAGACCGCTTCGGGCGCGGCGCCGTGTTTCCCAGTGTTTCCCTAGAGGGAAGAGATTGGCCAATGACCCTGTTCCGCTCCCGAGAAACGTCCGCCGGGCCGCCCGATTCCGCGATCGGCGCTGCCTTGGGCAGGCTATTCGGCCGCCGGTGGGCGGCGGCGGAGGGTGATGCGCTTCCCCCCTCGATCTACGGTTTCATCCTGCGCTACAGCCTGCGCGAACAGGTTTACCTCGTCGTTGTCACGCTGCTGTCGTTCCCGTTTCTGTACTACTCGCTCGAACTGCCGAAGGTGATCATCAACCAGGCAATCGGCGGCAAGGACTTCCCTTGGGAGGTCCTCGGCATCGAATTCCACCGGATCTCCTATCTCGTGCTGCTGTGCAGCGTCTTTCTCGTCCTAGTGCTGATCAACGGCTGGTTCAAATATCACCTGAACGTCCGCAAAGGCCGGGTCGGCGAGCGCATGCTGCGCCGCCTGCGCTATGATTTGTTTCAGCGCCTGCTGCGCTTTCCAATGCACCATTTCGACCGCACGGCGACCGGCGAGATCATCGCGATGTTGACCGCCGAGCTGGAGCCGGTCGGCGGCTTTATCGGCGATGCCTTCGCATTGCCGATCGCGCAGGCCGGCACATTGCTGACGATCTTCATCTTCATGTTCGTGCAGAATCCGCTGCTCGGCGCCGCCGCGGTCGCGCTCTATCCGGTGCAGGCCTATTTCATCCCGAAGATGCAGCGCCGCATCCGCCAGCTCGGCCGGCAACGGGTGCGCAAGGTGCGCACATTGTCCGACCGCATCGGCGAGGCTATCGCCGCGCAAGTCGAGATCCGCACCAATGCCGGCGCCCAGCATCAGCTGGCCGACATCTCGCACCGTCTCGGCGAGATCTACGACATCCGCTTCGACATCTACAACCGCAAGTTCTTTGTCAAATTCCTCAACAACCTGATCAACCAGCTGACGCCGTTCTTCTTTTTTGTGATCGGCGGCTACTTCGTGATTGTCGGCGAATTGTCGTTCGGCGCGCTGGTGGCGGTGCTCGCGGCCTATAAGGAGCTGTCGGCGCCGTGGAAGGAGTTACTCGATTTCTACCAAAACCAGCAGGATGTCGCGATCAAGTACGAGCAAGTCATCGAGCAGTTCCAGGTCGCCAACATGCTCGATCCCCGTCTCCTGCTCGACGAAGGCGCGGTCGAGCCGCCGCAGGGCGAGGTCGAACTCGGCAATGTCAGCCTGATCGACAGCGACGGCATCCGCCTGCTCGATGGATTCAGCCTCAGTTTCCCGTTCGGCACTCATGTCGCGCTGGTCGGGCCAAGCAATGGCGGCAAGAATTTGGTGCCGCAGCTGCTGGCGCGGCTCACTTCGCCGACCAGCGGCCAGATCAGCCTCGGCGGTGTCGATCTCGCCTCGCTGTCCTTTGCCGCTTCGGGGCGGCTGATCGGCTATGTCAGGCCGACAACGCATCTGTTCGCCGCCAGCATTCGCGATAATCTGCTGCTCGGCCTGCGCCACCGCCCGGACTCTGATACCGCAAATCCGGAAGATGCCGCGCGCGCACGCGCTGTCGAGGAGGCGCGCCGCTCCGGTAATTGCGACCTCGATGTTGCCGCCGATTGGATCGATTACCAGCAGGCCGGCGTTGCCGATGCCGCCGCGCTCGAACGTCGTCTGTTCGAAATCGTGCGCATCGCCGGTCTCGAACGCGACATCTATCGCTTTGGTTTGCGTGGCCGGCTCGATCCCGAACGCCACCCGGACACGGCCGGCCGGCTGCTGGAAGCGCGCCGGCGGTTCGACCAGCGGCTTTCGGCACGGGGCTTGGCGACGCTCGTGGAGCGCTTCGATCCGGAACACTATAACGCCAGCGCGTCGATCGCCGAAAACCTGCTGTTCGGCACCCCGATCGGGCCGACCTTCGCGAATGGCGGCATGGCGGAAAATGCCTAT
>VAZR01000395.1 GCA_005888515.1 Alphaproteobacteria bacterium
CTGCGCTGCTCAATGGAAGCTGGCGTCAAAACCGCGCGGCTCGACTTCCCAAGCGACGTCGGCGGGCCCGTGCTGAGCCCCGCTGCCGCACGGCGTGCGCTGGTGGAGCTCGCGCAAGCGGCACGACAAATGCCCGGCGGTTGAGGCCTCTCCGCCCTACCGGCGGTTTAGCCGCAACCCGTCCGGCTTGCCCACCCCCGGCAGGCGGATTATTTTGCACGCAAAGTAGCAATAGCGGCGGCTGAGCGGCGCACCCCCGGCCGGCCGATCAAGGAGGGAAGCTTGGACCAGGCGGACAATAGGGTAGCCGCGCGCGCGCCCCGCTTCGACCTCGAGGAACAGGGAATGCGCCATCTCGGGATGGTGCATTGGAACCTGACGGCGCCGCATCTTTACGAATATGCCGTGGCACGGCGGGAAGGCGAGCTTGGGCTCGGCGGCAGCTTTGTTGTCAACACCGGGCGTCACACCGGCCGCTCGCCGCGCGATAAATACATCGTCAACGAGCCGGGAACGAAAGCTGCGGTTGATTGGGGCGCGGTCAACCAGCCGATCGACCCGGAGCGCTTTGACAGCCTGCAGCAGCGCATGCTGGCCTATCTGCAGGGCCGCGAGCTGTTCGTCCAGGATCTCTACGCCGGCGCCGACCCGGAATACCGCCTGCCGGTGCGGGTGATCAGCCCTAGCGCCTGGCACAGCCTGTTCTCGCGCAACATGTTCATCCGGCCGCCCGAGGTTGAGCTCGAAGGCTTCCGGCCTGCCTTCACGATCCTGCACGCCCCCGAGTTCAAGGCAATCCCCGAGCTCGACGGAATCCGCTCGGAGACCTTCATTCTGGTCAATTTCGCCTCGGGTTTCGTGCTGATCGGCGGCACCCGCTATGCCGGCGAGATCAAGAAATCGGTGTTCGGCTATCTCAATTTCGTGCTTCCGACCCGCGACGTCTTGCCGATGCACTGCTCCGCCAATGTTGGCTCGAAGGGCGATTGCGCGATTTTCTTCGGCCTCTCAGGGACCGGCAAGACGACCCTGTCGGCCGATCCGTCGCGCACCCTGATTGGCGATGACGAGCATGGCTGGAGCCCGCGCGGCATCTTCAATTTCGAGGGCGGTTGCTACGCCAAGGTCATCAACCTGTCGCCGACCGCCGAGCCTGAGATCTACGCGACGATCACCCGCTTCGGCACGGTGCTCGAAAACGTCGTGCTCGATCCGGTGACCCGGATGCCGGATGTCGACGACGACAGTCTCACCGAGAACACCCGCGCCTGCTATCCGCTCGACTTCATCCCGAATGCCGACGAGCGCGGGATGGCGCCGCATCCCAAGAACGTCATTATGCTGACCTGCGATGCCTTCGGCGTCATGCCGCCGATCGCGAAGCTCAGCGCCGAACAGGCGATGTACCATTTCCTGTCCGGCTATACCGCCCGGGTTGCGGGGACCGAAGTCGGGGTCAGCGAGCCGCAGGCGACGTTCTCGACCTGCTTCGGCGCGCCCTTCATGCCGCGCCATCCCTCGGAATACGCCAAACTCCTCGGTGATAGGGTCGCCCGCTACAAGGCCGATTGTTGGCTGGTCAACACCGGCTGGTCGGGCGGCGCTTACGGCGTCGGAAAACGGATGGCCATCGCCCACACCCGCGCGCTGTTGCAGGCCGCGCTCGACGGCAGCCTCGCCGGCGCGCCGATGCGCCAGGACCCGAATTTCGGGTTTCTCGTGCCGGAGAGCTGCGCCGATCTGCCGGCCAATGTGCTCGATCCGCGCGGCACCTGGTCCGACAAGCGCGCCTATGACGAGATCGCCCGCGATCTGCGCGGCCGGTTCGAGAACAACTTTACCGAGTTCGAGCCGTTCGTCGGCAGCGAGGTCAAGCGCGCCGCGATCCGCGCCGCCGCCTAACTGAAAAAAGCCCCTCTCCCGCACCGCGGGAGAGGGTGGCCGCGGGCGACAGCCCGCGGACGGGTGAGGGCGCTGGGAACAGCACGGCTTTCGGCCTCGTTGTTCGGGCATGCTGACCATTGCCGAGGCCCAGCGGCGCACCGAGGATTTTTTGACCGGCCAGATGCTCGAAGCCCTGCGGGCGGTCGAGTATGCGGTGCCGAGTTTCGACACCGAGCCGCGCGAGATCGAGCTGTGCGCCGCGGCGCGCGGCCGGGTCGCGATCCGGCATGTGCGCGGCGCCTCGGAAGCCACCTACATCGTCGAGGCATTCGGCGACGAGCTGCTGATGCAGCTGCATCTCAATATCCACCGGCTGGTCGTTGTCTATCGCGTGCCGGCGCTCGATGCGCTCGATGCCAACACCCTGGCGGTACAGCTCGATCGCTGGCGGATCGGCGCCGAGCACGCCGGCTGGAAGTTCGGCTGGCGCGACGCGCCGATCGGCGATCAGGCCGGGCATCGTTATGTCGAGACCTATTGCTACGCTTTCGCGGCGCCAGATTTTCTCGAGAACGAGGCCGAGCAGCTCTACTGGCGCACCGATATCGTGCAGATGACCCGCTATTACATGCTCGAAGCGGCGCGCTGCGGGGTGCGGCTGTCGCCGCGGCGAGCCGGGTTCCCGGTTTGAGAGGAGCCGCCGCGGCTCAGTGCCGCGCGAAATAGACCCGGCGGAGCTGCTCGCGGAAGCTGGCGCTCGCCTGGATCGCCGAGTCGAAATCGTCCTTGCCGAGAACATAGGTGTCGACCGGCCGGGTCGCGATGACGTTGGCATTGCGGGGATTGCCGCTCATCAGCGCCAGCTCGCCAAAGAAATCGCCGGGGCCGAGCCGCGCGACTTCGCGCCCCTCGCGATCGACTTCGACCTCCCCCTCGGAGATCAGAAACAGCTCTTCTCCGACCTCGCCCTCGCGAATGATGATTTCGCCCGGCATGTATTGGCGTCGCGTCATGCGCTCGGCGACATTGGTCAGCTCGTGCGGCGTCAGGTTCTTGAAGGCCTCGACGCCTTTCAGGAATTCGCAGATGCGCAGCGCGTCATTC
>VAZR01000120.1 GCA_005888515.1 Alphaproteobacteria bacterium
CAAGACGGCAAAGGCGCTCGGGCTCGACATCCCGCCGAACCTGCTCGCTCGCGCCGACGAGGTGATCGAGTAACACCCCGCTCCTCATTTGCGGGCGCGCAGCGAGACCGACAATGGAAATGCCGGGATATGGTCCGGCAGGCGGTACATGCCGCCTTCAGCGCGAACGCACATCGGAAAGGGCGGCCAGGGCAATGTCGCGTGCTCGTGCAGAAAGTCGAGCGCAAACCCGGCATCGATCAGGGCGGTGACAAGGCGCGACAGCGAATGGATCTATTGATAGGTCCGGCTCGCCGTCAGCGGTGTTGCGTCGCCGGTGTAGGTCTGCGGCTCGTCAAAGACGAGCGGCCGATCGGGCGGGGTGTCGAGCGCAAATTCGGGGACCAGCCGACCGTCGCGCTCCTCGAGGATCAGCATGTTGGGGTGCGCATCGGCGAAATAGAGGAAACCGTCGGGTTTGAGCAACGCCGCGATCGTCTGTGCCCAGCGCGTCAAATCCGGCAGCCAGCAGATCGTGCCCCAGGTCACATAAGCGATGTCGAAATCCCCGGCGACGGCATGGCGCGCATCATAGACATTGGCGCAGACGAACTCCGCCGAGAGCCCGGTTGCCTCGGCCAGCCGTCGCGCTTCCTCGATCGCCGCGGGCGAGAAATCGAGCCCGGTGACGATTGCGCCGTGCCGGGCGAGCGCCAGCGTGTCGAGCCCGAAATGGCATTGCAGATGGATCACCCGCTTGCCGGTGATATCGCCGAGTTCGCCGAGCACGATCGCGTGCAGCGGTTTCTCGTCCCGCAGAAACCGCTCGACCGCATAAAAGCCGTTGCGGTCGCGCCGGTGCATCGGCACCCGTTCGTCCCAATTGCGCCGGTTGGCGGCAAGAAACGTGCCGATATCGCTCATGGAGAGGAGCCCGGCTTTGTGCTTAATCTGACCATATGCGCCGCGTGAGGTGGACGCCATGGATCTGATCGTCAAAAATGCTCGCCTGATCGACCGTCTCGATGAGGGGCTGCTCGACATCGCCGTCGAAGGAGGCCGGATCGCCGCGATCGGGCATGGTCTCGCGGCGGAGGGCGAGACCTACGATGCCGGCGGGCGGCTGGTCTGCGCCGGGCTGATCGAGTCGCACATCCATCTCGACAAATCGCGCATCGCCGATCGCTGCCCGCTGCCGGACGGCAGGCGCGTCAACCCGGTCACGATGGTCGCGCCACTGAAGCCCAGCTGGACCGTTGAAGACGTGTATGACCGGGCCGAAAAGACCTTGCACGAATGCCTGATCAACGGCACGACCCGCATGCGCACCCAGGTCGAGATCGATCCCGGCATCGGCCTGCGCGGGTTCGAGGCGGTGCGCGCGCTGGAGATCGACTACCGCTGGGCCATCGATATCGAGCTCTGCGTCTTTCCGCAGGACGGGCTGACCAATTATCCCGGCACCGAGGAGTTGCTCGTCGCGGCGCTGAAGCAGGGCGCGCCGGTGCTCGGCGCGGCGCCGCGTTACGACAGAGACCCGACGGCGCAGATCGACCGCATCTTCGCGCTGGCCCGCGAATTCGATGTCGATCTCGACCTGCATCTCGATGTCGGCGACAGCCCGGCGCATATGGATGTCTACCGGGTGCTGGAACTGACCGAGCAGTACAAGCGCGGCGGCCGGGTTGTGGTGGGCCACATGGCGAAGCTGTCGCTGTTGCCGCCGGCCGAATTGGCGGCGCTGGCACGCTGGCTTCGGGATGCCGGCATTGCGGTGACGGTGTTGCCGGCGACCGATCTTTATCTGATGGGACGCGAGCGCGATCATGCCGTCGTTCGCGGTGTCGCCGATGCTAATTTCCTCAGCACCGCCGGTCTCACCTGTGCGCTGTCGAGCAACAACATTCTGAACGCGGCGACGCCGTTCGGCGATTGTTCGCTGATCCGCATCGCCAATCTGCAGGCCAACATCCTGCAGATCGCCGCGCCGGCGCAGCTGCGCGAATTGTTTCTGATGCTGACCGAACATTCCGCCAGGCTGTTGAACCTCAAGGATTACGGCCTCCTTGCCGGCAACCCGGCGGATATCGTCGTCATTGACGCCGCCACGCCGGAGCAAGCGGTCGCGGAGATCCGCCCGCCGCTCGCGGTGTGGAAGCACGGGCGGCGGACCGTCACCCGCCACCCGCCCGAGCTGATCCGGTCCGCCTCAGCGTAGCGGCTTGAAGGCTGTTTCCGGCACCCGCAGCAGGATCAGCCCGGTGACGATTGCCGCCGCGATGACATAGAAGGCCGGCGCGTAGCTGCTGCCGGTTTCGCGCACCAGGAAGGTGGCGATGAACGGCGCAAACCCGCCGAAGATCGCGACCGCGATGTTGTAGCCGACCGACAGCGCCGTGTAGCGCACCCGGGTCGGAAAGATCTCGGTGTAGAAGGACGGGCAGGTGCCGGCATAAGGCGCGTAGAGCACGACCATCAACATCTGCGCGACGATCGCCAAGACGACGCTGCCGGAGGATGCCATCAGGAAAAACGGATAGCCCAGCACCGCGTAGGCGATACAGGAGAACAGTAGCAACGGGCGCCGCCCGATCTTGTCGGACAGCCAGCCCATGACCGGCAGCAATGCGACAAACACCGCGAGACATGCGGTGCCGATCCACAGCACGGTCGTCTGCGGCAGCTTGGCGACCGTGATCATGTAGCTGCCCATGTAGATCAGCGCGATGTAATAGGCGACCGTGTTGTGCAGCGTGGTGCCAAAACCGAGGAAGGTTTCCCACGGGTGATCCCGGAGCGCCTCGGTCAGCGGATCCTTGGCGACGGCGCCATGTTCTTCGAGCTCGGTGAATTTGGGGGTGTCGTCGAGCCGCCAGCGGAGATACCACCCGACGATCCCGACCGCGATGCCGAGCAGGAAGGGCAGCCGCCAGCCCCAGGATAGCCGCGCGGCTTCGGGCAGCGAGCTGATGAACAGCGCGGCGGTCAGCGAGCCCAGCAGAAACCCGCCGGCAACGCCGACGAGCTGGAACGAGCCGAGAAAACCGCGCCGGTCGGGCGGCGCGAATTCGACGATGTAGGCCGTCGAGCCGCCGAATTCGCCGCCGACCGACAGCCCCTGGAAAAGCCGCACGACGACGAGGAGGGCCGGCGCCAACACGCCGGCCTGGGCATAGGTCGGCAAAAGGCCCATCGCGAAGGTCGCGATCGCCATCACGAAGATGACGGCGGAGAGCGCCTTCCGTCTTCCGTGCTTGTCGCCGTAGATGCCGAACAGGATCGACCCGACCGGCCGCATCACAAAGCCGACGCCGAACACCGCGAAGGTCGAGAGCAGCGACACGGTCGGGTCGCCGCCCGGAAAGAACAGCTGCGAGATCGTCGGCACGAGATAGCCGTAGACGCCGAAATCGTACCATTCCAAGACATTGCCGATCACCCCGGCGGTGATCGCCTTGCGGTACTCGACCCGGCCCGGCTCGATGGGCGCTACTGCTGCCGTCATGGTCTCTCCCCTCTTTTGTTTACGACCGGCAATTCGTAGGCCGCCCGCCTTGGCCTGGATCATACCGCAACTCTCGGACGGCACCAGCCGGCGCACCATAGCGGCGGCGGGACCGCCCCAGCGTGCCGCGGAGTGCGCGCCGTCGCTGCATTTGACGACGCGCCAGCCGTTGGTGTATACACCAACACGATGGCGCGGCTGCTCCTGCGAGAACGTCGGATCATTGCCGAGGACCGGTTCGCTGAGATCGTCATATGGCAGCTGCCGCGACGGCTGGCCGGCAGCCGGCATCGGTTTAAATACCGCTTGGCGCTTGTCCTAGATGAAGTCTGTGTTTTGCGCTTCGACAATGAGACCGGAAAGGGTGATCACAAGCATATCGGGGAAGTGGAAGTGCCCTACCGCTTCACGACGCTCGAGCGGTTGATCGAGGATTTCTGGAAAGAGGTTGAACAATGGCAGCGGTGACGATCGGCATTGCCGATGTCAAAGATACAAAAAAGCGCATGCGGCGCGCCTTTGCCGGACATAACGAGGGCGCCTTCATCGGCTTCGCGAGCGTCGAGCTGATGTGGAAGGTCATCACGCCGAAGCGGTGGGAGCTTATGCGCGCGATCGCCGGCGCGGGTCCTCTGAGCATTCGCGAGATTGCGCGCCGGACCGAGCGCGACGTGAAATCCGTGCACGGCGATGTCTCTGCGCTGCTCAAGGCAGGCGTGATTGACCGCACCGACGACGGACGCATCGAGTTTCCCTACAACGAGATCCATGTCGATTTCGTATTGCACGCGGCGTGAGCGCGCCCGAGGGGCTAACCGGTTTATCCGGTTCGCACGCAAGCGACATTGATAGCGCTACAGCATGCGCTCCTCGGCGCCGATCAGGTACCAGGGGGTTTCGCCCGAGAGCGCACGCCGGGAATTCGCGACGGCGCGGCGCAGCGAGTTGTCGCGCCACACGCCGCCGCCCGCCGAATTGTGCGGCGAGCCGATCACATTCGGCAGATCGAGAAACGGGTGACCCATCTCGAACCGGCGATGCCGCACCGGCTCGACCCACCACGCGTCCGGGGAGAGGGGCAGGGTAAGGGGGAAACGGCGGGCGGCGGCCGGGTGCGAACGGGGCAGGAGCGGGGGAGGGAGGGGTGGGGCTGGCAGCGGAGAGGGGCGGGAATGAGGGCGGGATGGCCAATATTCACGTTTTGTTCTTGACAAACCGGACAGGCAAAAATATTGTCATGAAAGCGAAGCGAATGCCCCCACTGTCGCGTGAACGATGCCCGTATCCAGGAAACGGAATTCCCTGTTAAATTGCAAAAAATTCCCTGTTCTCAGGGAATTTCGGCCGGAGCCCTTCGAAGGCTCTGGGAAACACCCGCCCATGGGCCGGCCGAGAGAGACTGCAGCTCAAACGGAGCCGTCTTGCAGCGGTTTGCAGCGGAATTTTTGCTGCAGATCGGGCTTTCAGCTGCGAGATCGGATGGATAAGACCCGCGGAAAGCCTCGTTTTCTTCGATGCCGATACAACCGATCCGCGAAAATTAGCTGCAGATTCCCTGCAGATGCAGCAAACGGCGGCGCCACCACAATCGCCGGTTGTACCGCCGCTCACAAAAAGATTGCCTCGAACGGGCCGGTCGCCTAATCGGCCGGGCCCGTAGATCGGATATATGGCGTAATGGTGCCGGACCATGTGATATCCCGCCCTGCCCGCTCGCGACCGGCCGGCGCCGTGCTGTGGGCGCCGCGGCTCGACCGCGGCGCGGCGTTACCGTTGTCGCGGCAGCTCGCCGCGGCGTTGCGCGCCGCGATCGCCGAGGGAAGGCTCGGGGCCGGGGCGCGGCTGCCCTCGACGCGCGCTCTCGCCGCCGAACTGGGCCTGGCGCGCAGCACCGTGGTCGCGGTTTTCGAGCAGCTCGCGGCGGAAGGCTACATCGCGGCGCAGCCCGGCTCGGGGTACTTCGTCCCCGCCTCCCTCGTCGACACCCGGCCCGCCGAGGACGCCGCCCGCGTCAGCCCCGCGGCGCGGCCGATCTCGCGGCACGGCGTCCAGCTGCGCGAATTGAAGTCGCTGACGCGCACGCCGCCGCGGCCGTTCGAACTCGGCCATGCCGATATCGACCCGCGGCTGGTGGCGGTCTGGAAAAGGCTGGCGTCGCGGGCGCTGTCCGGCCGCTCGCGGCTGAGCTGGCAATATGGCGACCCGCAGGGCGAGCCGGCGTTGCGGCAGGCGATCGCCGAATACCTCGCCGCGGCCCGCGGGGTGCGCTGCCGGCCGGAGCAGATCGTCGTGACCTCCGGCACGCAGCAGGGTCTGAGCCTGGCGGCGCGGGTGTTGCTCGATCCCGGCGACGCGGCCTGGGTCGAGGATCCGTGCTACCGCGCCGCGATCGACATTTTACGCGCTGCCGAGGCGCGCATCGTGCCGGTCGCGGTCGATGACCAGGGACTCAATACCGGGGGGCTCGACATCGGCGCCGCGGCGCAACAAGGCGATATGTCCCGGGGCGGCACGCCGCGGCTCGTCTACACGACCCCGTCGCGGCAATACCCGCTCGGCATGGCTATGCCGCTGGCGCGGCGCATGGCGTTGCTCGCCTGGGCCGCGGCGGCGGGCGCCTGGATCATCGAGGACGATTACGAAAGCGAGTTCCAGAAGCCGGCGCAGATGCTGCCCTCCTTGCAGGGGCTCGACCGCGCCGGCCGGGTGATCTATCTCGGCACCTTCAGCAAATTGCTGTTCCCGGCATTGCGGCTCGGCTACGCGGTGTTGCCGGAGGATCTGGTGGCGCCGTTCACCGCGGCGCGCCATCTCGCCGACCGGCAGAGCTCGGCGTTGCTGCAGACGCTGATGACCGAGTTCATTCTCGGCGGACACTTCGCGCGGCATCTGAAGTTGATGCGCCAAGTCTATGCACAGCGGCAGGAATTCCTGATCGACCAGG
>VAZR01000397.1 GCA_005888515.1 Alphaproteobacteria bacterium
AAGCTTCTGCGCTACGGCCCGCCCGGCCAGGAAAAGCCCGGCCTGTTGGACCGCGACGGCAAGATCCGCGACCTGTCCGGCTCGGTGCGCGAGACCGACGGAGATCCCGTATCTCCGGCCGCGCTCGACCGCTTGCGCCGGCTCGATCCGGCGAGCCTGCCGCTGGTCCCCGGATCGCCGCGGCTTGGCCCCTGCGTCAGTCGGGTCGGCAAGATCGTCGCTATCGGACTCAACTACCGATTGCACGCCCAGGAAGCCGGCATGGCGATCCCGAAGGAGCCGATCTTCTTTCTGAAGGCGACCTCGTCGATCTGCGGCCCCAATGACGACGTGATGATCCCGAAGGGGTCGGAGAAGACCGATTACGAGGTCGAGCTCGGCATCGTCATCGGCACCAAGGCGAGCTACATCGCGGTACACGACGCGCCGAAGCACATCGCCGGGTATTGCATTGTCAATGACGTCTCGGAGCGCGAATTCCAATTGGAGCGCGGCGGTCAGTGGACCAAAGGCAAGAGCGCCGACACCTTCTGCCCGATCGGGCCGTGGCTGGTCACCGCCGACGAGGTACCCGACCCCGGCAAGCTCCAGCTATGGACCGAGGTCAATGGCGAGCGGCGGCAGAACAGCAACACCTCCGATTTGATCTTCGGGATCGACCACATCGTCAGCTATGTCAGCCATTTCATGACGCTCTATCCGGGCGACGTGATCCCGACCGGGACGCCCTCCGGCGTCGGCGCCGGCTTCAAGCCGCCGAAATTCCTCAAGCCCGGCGACACGATGCGGCTGTCGGTCGAAGGTCTCGGCGAGCAGACCCAGCGCCTCGTCGCCTTCCAAGGCTGAGGGCACTGGGCAGATTGTCGCCTCGGCCCGAGGCCTTGAGCCGGGGCAAAAAAAGGCCCCTTGACCGGGCTTGTCCCGGTCATCCACGTCTTAAATGGCCGCAAAAGGCATGGGTGCCCGGCACAAGGCCGGGCACGGGGTGCTTTCCGGCACCGGGCCGCGATTCGCGCGATACGGGAATAGGTCGCGCGTACAGAAATGTACGCGCTAGCGCTATGCGACCATTTTACGCTATGGTTTAGGGTCCCCTGCGCTCCAGCGCGTTCAATTTCTGGGTTAGAGCACATGTACGACCGCCGCCCCGAGTTCTTCCGTGAAGACACCCCCCCTGGCCGTCAGGTTGACGCCACCGTCAAATGGTTCAACGCCAGCAAAGGCTTCGGTTTCGTGATGATGGCCGACGGCTCGCAGGACGCGTTTCTGCCGATGGCGATCCTGCGCCGCGCCGGCTACGAGGATGTCCGCGAGGGCGCCTCGATCACCTGCGAGGTCAGTGCCGGCGCCAAAGGACCGCTCGTCACCAATGTGCTGAACATCGACAACAGCACCGCGGTCGCGCCCGGAACCAGCATGGATCGCCGGACGCCGGAGCGCCCGGCCACCGTCATGGAGGGCGCGGTCAAATGGTTCGAAGCCGAGAAGGGCTACGGCTTCATCTCGCCGGATGGCGGTGGCAAGGATGTGTTCATCCACATCACCGCGCTGCGCCGCAGCGGCGTCAAGGCGCTGGGTCCCGGGCAGCGCGTCCGGGTCGATGTCATCGACGGCAAGAAAGGCCTCGAGGCCGACCGCATCACGCTGATCTGACGCGGATTTCCCGCGCCCGGTCGGCGCGCAGCCGACATACCTCTCCCACGCGCTTTACAAACCGGGAGCCGAGGCGCAATTTTCGCGATGACGGCGCTCGCCTCTAGACGTTATCTGCGCGCGTTAGCCGGCCGATCATCACGAAGAAGCAGTGCAATGGATTTACGCGACACGATCCGGACCTATCGGTTGTTTTCCGGATCCTACGATGTCGTCTTCGGCCCGGTGTTTCATCCCGGCCGCAAGGAGGCGGTGCGCGTCGCCAACGACCGGCCGGGTCAGCGCATCCTCGAAGTCGGCGTCGGCACCGGTCTGTCATTGCCGCATGTCGACGCACTGCATGTCATGGACGCCGAGCATCTCGATTTCGACGACAATTCCTTTGACGCGGTGCTGGCGCTCTACGTCGCCTCGGTGGTGCCGAGCCCGGCGCGGTTTGCCGCCGAGATGCGCCGCGTCTGCATTCCCGGCGGCACGATCGTGCTGGTCAATCATTTCACCAGCGAGAACTGGGCCTTGCGGTGGATGGAAAAGCGCCTGGCGCACCTCGCGCGACATATCGGCTTCCACGCCGATTTCCCGCTCGACACGTTCCTGCACGACAGCGAGCTGACGGCGCGCGAAATCCGCCCCAGCAACCTGTTCGGC
>VAZR01000393.1 GCA_005888515.1 Alphaproteobacteria bacterium
CGGCCGCCGCGGATCTCGCCGCGCGCTTCGAGGCGGCGGTAGATGCGCAACAAGTCGCGCCACGGCGGCAGCCAGGCGGCCTCGCGTTCCAGGAGGCGCCAGAACACGACGCCATAGCGGCGCAGCAGGGTGCGCGCGAGATGCTCGGCCGCCTCGGCCGGGTCTTGCGTTTCGGCCTTCGCTTCCTCTGGAGCGGGCCGGGCGCGGCGCGCCAACGCCCAGCGCCCGGCGTCCTCCATGCCGAACACCGCGCGGCGGCGGCGCGAGCGGCGCTTGTCGTCCGGGATCAGCAGCGCGCGCATGCCGGCGAAGCTGTCGGAGGTCACGAGACCGAGCGCGACCAATTCACCGAGCGCCTCCTCGACCTGCGGTTTGAGAAGACCGCTGCCTTCGGCCAGCTCGTCGAAGAACGAGGCGCCGTGCTCGCGGATCACGGCCATTACCGCCCGGGCGCGCGGGCTGGCCTGGGCCGGGTCGGGAGCCCGCGACAGTGCGCTCCACAACGGCGCGTGGCGGCGCGCCAGGAAGGTGATCGGCGTCGTCCGCACCGGAGAGATGCCGCCGCGGTCACCGTCGGGGCGCGGGTTGCGCGGCCGCAGCCGCGCCCAGGCGGTGCGGCCGGCGAGGCAATGATCGTCGAGCCAAGCGGGTTCGTATTCGGCGACGCGCGCCGGCAGGATCTCGGTCTCCCAGCCGCCGGCGGGCGCCTCGAAGCCCTCGAGCTGCCCGAGGACGGCAGCGAGGGCGTCCGGGCCTTCCATGCGGGTCTGTTGCGTGACCCGCTGCCATTCGAAGAGAAAACGCAGGAAATCACGCGCCGCGACGGGCTCGATCTCGGCGCGCAGGCGCTTCAAGGTGTAGCGATGGATGCGCGCGAGGAGGCGGCGCTCGCACCATTCGTCGGTTTGGACGCCGGGGGTGAAGCGGCCGCGCAGGGCAAAGCCTTCGGTCTGCAAGGCGGCGAGCGCGGCCGCGATATCGGCCGGCGCGAGGCCGAGCGGCGCGGCGAGCGCCGCCTCGGTGACGGGTCCGAGACCTTCGAGGCGGCCGCGCAGGATTTCGATCAGCGCCTCCTCGGGCGGCCAGTTCTTCTCGTTGTAACCAGACGGCGCGGCAATCGGCGGATCGAGGCTAGCGTCCGGAAAGAGCGCGAGGAATTGCGGCAGGCGCTCGGCCGTGATCCATAGCTCTATTTGCCGCCGTAAATCCGCGTCCCGGCGAAAGCCGGGACCCATGCTGGCCAACGCAGGAGCGGCTGAAGGGTGGGTCCCGGCTTTCGCCGGGACGCCGAGTTTGAGACGTGTGGCGCGCTTATCGGCGGAGAGCTGCGCAAGCCATTCCTTCCAGCCCTCACCCTTTGCAACCTCCTCGGCGCTCAGGAAGCCGAGCCAGACCAGGGCGTCGTGCAGTTCGTCGGGGTTGGCGGCGGCGGGCCAAGCCTCTTCGCGGACGCGGGCGATCGCCTCGGGATCGAGCTTGCCAAGCTCGGCGGCGTCTTCCGGCGCCAGCCAGCGGCGGCCCATCACCGCCTGGGTGCGGCGCTCCTCCAACGGCGCGTCGTCGAGATAGGCGTAGGGCCGCGCCGAGAGCACTTCGTGGGCGAGCGGCGAAGGCTCGGTCAGGTCGCGGGCAATCACGCGGATCGCGCCGGACTCCAGCCCCGCAAGCAGTCGTTCCAGGCCGCCGATGTCCATGGCCTCATGCAGGCAATCGGCGATCGTCTGCCGCACCAACGGATGGTCGGGCACCTCGCGCTCGCCGACCAGATTCTCGGCGCAGGCGATCTGATCGGGGAATACGGTGCCGATCAGATCCTCGGCGGCCATGCGCGCGAGCTGCGGCGGGACCTTGCGCCCGCCGCGGAAGCGCGGCAGCGCCAACGACACGCCGCCGACCCAGCGCCAGCGCGTGATGAACATCGGCGCATCGAGCATGGCCTGGATCAGCACGGGCCGGACACTCGCGGAGTGGAGATAGCGCGAGCGCTTGCGCAAGGCCAGGCCCCAGGCGCGGTTGAGGCGGCTGCCATAGGGCGAGTGGATCACCAGCTGCATGCCGCCGACTTCGTCGAAGAAGCGCTCGAAGACGATCGTGTCGAGGGTCGGGAGGGTGCCGAGCGCGGCGCGCGCGGCGGCGAGGTACTCGATGATCTGCCTTGCCGAAGCGTCGTCGAGGCCGACGGTGTTGGTGAGCCACGCTAAAGCTCCCTCTCCCCCATCGGGGGAGAGGGTTGGGGTGAGGGGGCGAGCATCCGACTCGTTGCTGACACCCTCACCCGCCCTCGGGCTGCGCCCTTCGGGCACCCTATCCCGCGGTGCGGGAGAGGGGCTTGCATCGAGCGGCAGGAGGCGGGCGGCGATTTCTTCGCGCAGGCGGGAGACGGCGGCGGAGAGTTCGTCGGTGCGGCCGGGGGCTTCACCGAGCCAGAACGGGACGTTGGGCGGCTGGCCCTCGGCGTCCTCGACCCGCACCGTGCCGCGCTCGACACGGCGGATGCGATAGGCGGTGTTGCCGAGCTGGAACACGTCGCCGGCCAGGCTCTCGACCGCGAAATCCTCGTTGACCGTGCCGATGATCTGGTTTTCCGGCTCGAGCAATACCTGGTAATCGGCGGTGTCGGGGATCGTGCCACCCGAAGTCAGCGCGGTCAGCCGCGCGCCGCGCCGGCCGCGCAGCATGTGGTTGACGGCGTCGTAGTGAATGAGGGCGCCGCGCCGGCCGCGGCGCGTGCTGAACCCCTCGGCCAGCATCCGCACCAGCGCGAGAAAATCCTCGCGCGGCAAGGTGCGGAACGGCCAAGCGCGGCGGAACAGATAGAAGAGCGCGTCTTCGCTCCATTCCTGCGCCGCGGTCTCGGCGACGATCTGCTGCGCGACGACGTCGAGCGCGTTTTCCGGGACCGACAGACGATCGAGCTCGCCGCGCCGCACACTGTCGAGCAGCGCGGCGCATTCGACGAGCTCGTCGCGCGACAACGGGAAGAGGCGGCCCTTTGGCGTGCCCGCGACGGCGTGGCCGGAACGCCCGACCCGCTGCAGAAAGGTGGCGATCGCGCGCGGCGAGCCGAGTTGGCACACCAGATCGACCTCGCCGATATCAATGCCGAGCTCGAGCGAGGCGGTGGCGACCAAGGCTTTCAGCTTGCCGGATTTGAGCCGCTGTTCGGCGTCGAGGCGGCGTTCCTTCGCGAGGCTGCCGTGATGCGCCGCGATGTTGTCTTCGCCGACGCGTTCCGAGAGGGCGCGGGTGGCGCGCTCGGCCATGCGGCGGGTATTGACGAAGATCAACGTCGTGCGGTGCGCTTCGATCAGCTGCGCGATGCACCCCCTCCCCCGCAAGCGGGGGAGGGTTGGGGTGGGGGCTTGCGGGGGAGGGTTGTGGAGAGAGCGAGCTCCGACCAGGAAATTCGCGACGAGCTCGATCGGTTTCTGCGTCGCGGAGAGGCCGACGCGCTGCAATTTGCCGCCGCACAGCGCGTCGAGGCGTTCCAAGGTCAACGCGAGATGCGAGCCGCGCTTGTTCGGCGCCACCGCATGGATCTCGTCGACGATGACGCTGCGGGTCGAGGCCAGCATGGCCCGGCCGGATTGCGAGCCCACCAGGATGTAGAGCGATTCCGGCGTCGTCACGAGGATATGCGGCGGGGCGCGCAGCATCGCGGTGCGCTCGCTTTGCGGCGTGTCGCCGGTGCGCACGAGGGTGCGGATCGCGACATCGGGAAGGCCACGCGCCTCTAACTCGGCGCGGATGCCGGCGAGCGGGATTTCGAGGTTTTTCTTGATGTCGTTCGACAGCGCCTTCAATGGCGAGACGTAGACGATCTGCGTCCGGTCTTCGAGGCGGCCTTCAAGGCCCTCTTTGACCAGCGCATCGATCGCGGCGAGAAAGGCGGCGAGCGTCTTGCCGGAGCCAGTCGGCGCGGCGATCAGCACATGCCGGCCGGCCTGGATCGCCGGCCAAGCCTCGGTCTGCGCCGGGGTCGGCGCCGTGAAACTGCGCTCGAACCAAGCGGCGACGGCGGGGTGAAACAGCGAGGCGAGGGTCACGGGGCTAGCCTACCGTCGCGCGGTGGCGGCGCAAAGGGCTGCGGGCTCCGGTTCTGGCTGCATTTGCAGCGGATTTGCAGCCAGAATCCCCTTCTCCGGTTGCGATTGATGCCGCGCCGCTGCCTGCATCTGCAGGGAATTTGCAGGCTGCGGCACACTCTCCCGCGACGCTTTGCTGCTTTTCCAGGGGAATTTGCAGCAAATTCCCATGGGCCTCATACCCGACGCGGGGAGCGTTCCGCAGGACTCCTAGAGATCGGAACGAAACGAGAACATATCAAGCCCGGCAACTTGGGATCAATGAGCTTTTTTTGTGCGTGGCCGCTCCTACCCAAATTCGAGACTCGGTGGGGAATGGCAGCGAGCGGTCTCGATGCAGTGAGCCGCTTATTGCGCAAATTTGACACAACTCCCTGCCAACCCGTCACGGTAGGCCTGAGGTCAGCCAAGAACAGGCGGAGTGTCGGCATGCGACACCGGACACCGATCGAATTTTGCCGCGATGCGGCTTCGCTTTACCAATTGCTCGCCGATATCGAGCCCTGGCCAAAGCTCCGTGAGCAATACCGGCAGCTCGCGGCGGAGTATCGCGCACGAGCTGCCGAGTTGGAGACACCGCGATCCGGACGACAGGCCGCCGGGCAGCGCGCCGCCTAGGTCGGCGGCCGCAGGCAAAGATTTGGGTGCCCGGCCCAGCTGATCAAAGACTTGGGCCGGGCACGGGGTTGGGGGGTGCTGCGATCAGTCCGGGGTGCGGGTCGATTGCCAGGCGACCATCTGCCACTGGCCGCCCTTGTTGGCCCAGACATCGGTGAAGCGAACGCCGAAATTCATCGCGTTGCCGCCGGAATTGACGCTGATACGAGCGTTGCCGGTCAGGATGACCGTGTCGCCGCAATCCTGCGCCTTGACGTCCGACGGCACGACCGCGGTGTAGACCGTGCGGCCGCTTTCCATCGCGCCGATCAGGCTCTCTTTGGTGTCGAGCC
>VAZR01000121.1 GCA_005888515.1 Alphaproteobacteria bacterium
GGGTTGCAGTATCACGCTGCGGTGTCGTTCCCGGCGCCGGCAGCCGCTGGTCATGGCCGCCTTGCTGCGAGTAGCGATCGAGCGCGCGCTGATAGAGCGCCAGATCATCCGCGTTCGCCGACGCGATCAGCTCGAACACCTCCTCGCCGAGTTCGCTCTTCAGCTCTGTGAGGCGCTCGTCGACGCTGCTCGGGGGCCGCGACACGTTCTCGCGCGTCTGGAACACGCGAAAGTCCGGGAACCACGGTTGGACCAGCCGTTCCAACGCTATGAGAGAAGGATCGAACGCCTCTACCGACCCGACAAAAGGCAGCCGGTCGAAGGCGCGCAACGCCCGCGCCAACTCCGTATCGCCGTTTTCCGGTTCGGCCATCGCGAGACGGTGGGTCTGGAAATTGCGGCAGGAGCGGTCGCCCGGGATTTCCAACCGGGCTCGGAGATACCCCGCGAAATCGTTCTCCCTGGCCAAGCGGACGCCGACCGTATCGGCCCGCTGCTCGCGCTCGAGCAGATAGGCCGATTTCAACCGGTCGAGCGGGTGTCTGATGAACAGAATCGGGAGGATTTCGGCATCCGGAATTTTCGGCGGCGGCAGGAGCAGGGTGTGCGACGACAATGCCGCGATGTGCGGATTGGCGATGAGGAATTCGCGGGCCGCCTCGATACCTAACCGCGGCGGGTATTCCTGGGATGCCCAACGCTCGCCGAAATTGCGCCGCAGGATCGCATCGACGCTGGTGCCGGCATTCTTGAATAGGTGGTAATGGATGATCACGCCGCGCGGCGCGCCGGCGCCCAAATCCTCGTCGTTCACTCGGTCATTCCTTGGCTTTTGTTCGCTCGGCCCGCGGATAGGACCGATCAGGCGAACCCGCCGTCCGGACGTATCGACCAGCCAGGCGGCTAAATCAAGATGGCGGTCGTTAAAGATTCCTTTGCCGGACTGCTCGAAGATGTCCTGGCTCAATACTGACCATAGCACAGGCTCCGCTCGGGAAACCAAAGTTGAAACCGGCGAGCTTGATAAAATGCGCGGTCAAGACCATAGTTGCTACTCTAGCTCATAGCGGGATATGCGCGTCATCGCAAGGTCCGAGCGGCCGACGCGTCGTTGAGCGTGCCGTAGGCAGCGATTTCTAACAGGAACTTGCGCAGTGGACATTGCGACGCGCAGCATTCAGCCAGATCACGACCAATCCCGGTCGGCGCGAGTGGCAGCAGCGGAAGCGGCGAGCGGCGCGCAAAAGTGGGAGCAAGCGGGCGAGCTGTGGGAACAGCTGCGCGCCGAATTCCCGACCGAAGCGCATTACTGGTCGAAAACCGGCGAAGCCTATTCCGAAGCGGGGATGTTTGAGCAGTCCGAACTGATCCTGGGAGAAGCGGCTTCGCGATTCCCGGACGATCGGTGGATCGGCTATCAACGCGTGATTGTCGCTCGCCGGCGGGCGGATTGGGACGAGGCTCTGCGCCGGGCCGAGACGCTTCGCGCCGCTTGGCCGCAATTCTGGCCGGCCTGGGTCGAGTCGGCCAACGCGCTCGCGGGTCTGGGACGCGCCGCTGAAGCGGAGGAGCGGCGACGGGCAGCGGTCGAGCGTTTTCCCGATCATTTTTGGCCCAATTACGGCGTCGCACGGCTTGCCGCACAGCGGGCGGATTGGGCCGGCGCCATCCGCATCTGGTCGGAATTGCTGGCGCGTTTTCCCAATCAACGTGCAGCGGTCGACGCGCTACAGATGACCGTGAGCGCCGGCGAGCATCGCGCCTCGGAGTTGCCGAGGGATACCAGTGAGCTGATGGCGAGCGCATCTTCGGTTGGCGAGTCGAGCGGGGCGACGGTTACCCCGGTCAGCGGCGCCGAATATCGTTGCCCGTCAGACCTCGCGGTGACCAAAACGCAGCTCAAGCGGGTCATGGTCATCGGATCTTGCCTGAGCGCCGGCTGGCCGACGCTCTTGGAGAGCACCTGCCCCGACTGCGTCGCCGAACACTTCCTGTTCAACCATGCGGCAACATTGCCGCAACGCCTGCCCGCAGCCCCGGAAGAATATGATTTCCACCTGATCCAGATCCCACTGCGGCTGCTGATGCGGGAACACGCGTATTTTCACCTGTCCGATGCCGATTCCCTGGCGGCCGAGCGGGCGTTCGAGGCTGTGCGCGAACAGCTCACCAAAACGCTCGCCGAGCTCATGCGCTGGAACCAGGAGCACGGCATCCTGACCTTCGTCTGCAACTTCCTGGTACCGCAGCAGAATCCGATGGGCCGGCTACTGCCGCGCTATGATCTGCGCAACTTCGTTTATTTCATCGAGAAGCTGAACGAGGCTCTCGCCCGGGAACTGCAGCAATATAAGAACGCTTACCTGCTCGATCTCGATCAGATCGCCAGCACTTACGGTCGGCGTCATCTTCAAGACGATATCGTGTGGACGATCGCGCACGGGGCAGCGCTGAGCGATGCCGGCTGGGAGGAGGATCGTAAGCGGCTGGAACCGATCGAAAAAGTAACCTGCTATTACCCGATGCAGTCCCACGACTTCGTGCTGCACGCCTGGGCCGAACTGATTGCCATGTATCGCACGATCCGCCAGACCGACATGGTCAAGCTGGTGCTCGTCGATCTCGACGACACGATGTGGCGAGGGGTCGCCGCCGAGGAGGCGGACGCTTCGAGCATGGCGCGGGAGGGCTGGCCGCTCGGTTTTGCCGAGGCCCTGATGTTCCTGAAGCGGCGCGGTATCCTGCTCGGCATCGTCTCGAAGAACGACGAGGAGCGGGTCCGCGGCATCTGGCAGCGGATCTACCGCAACCTGATCCGGCTCGACGACTTTGCAGTCAGAAAGATCAACTGGCAGCCCAAGGCGGACAATGTCGAGGCGATCCTCGCCGAAGTGAATTTGCTGCCGAACAGCGTCGTGTTTATCGACGACAACCCGGTCGAACGGGCCGCAATCAAGGCGGCCTTTCCCGAGATGCGCGTGCTCGGGCCCAACCCCTATCTCTGGCGCCGAATCCTGCTATGGGCGCCCGAGACACAGGTTGCCACAATCACCGCCGAATCCGCGGCCCGCACCGAAATGGTCCAGAAGCAGGTCGAGCGCGAAGGACAACGCAAACGGCTGAGCCGCGCCGATTTCCTGGCCTCGCTCGAAATCCGCGCGGCGCTGCATGAGATCGCATCGAGTTCCGACGGCCGTTTCGCGCGGACATTGGAGTTGATCAACAAAACGAACCAGTTCAACACCACCGGAAAGCGCTGGAACTTACAGGAGTTCACGGGGTTTTTCCGCGACGGCGGCCGTTGCTTCGTGCTGGATGTCACCGACTGCTACACCGCCTATGGGATCGTCGGGGTGCTGCTGGCGAGCGGCAATGACATCATCCAATTCGTAATGAGTTGCCGGGTCGTCGGCATGGATATCGAAATCGCCGCGGTGGCGGGCGTACTGCAGGCCTTGGCGGCACGCGGCAGCGGTGAGGCCGGTGCGGCTTTGATACACACCCCGGCCAACCTTCTGTGCCGCGATCTGTGGGAACGGTGCGGTTTCGCCCCGGCTGGTGCTGACCGCTATGTGCGGGCGGCCGATGCGCCGCTCGCGGTGCCGCCCCATATCGACCTGCGGGTCGATACGGCCGAGCTGCCGTCTTTGTCGGCAGCCGAGTAAGGGTATCGCAGATCATTCATCATCCCGCCAATGTTGAAGCAGCCGTGAATCCCGCAACAGACATACTGCAGCCGCTGATGCCGGCGGCGTCGCGAAATACCCGCGATCGGCTATTGGCGACAGGCCGGTACATTATCGCGGCCGTGTCCGTCGTGGCGGCGGCCGGGATCTCGCTTCTCTTGCAGGAATGGGGCGTTCACGTCTTCCTGTTCGCGTTCTACGCGGCCGTGGTCGGCGCCGCCTGGATCGGCATCGGCCCAGGGATTCTCGCGGTGGTTCTGTCGGTCTTGGCGGTACAGTATTTCTTCACGCCGCCGGAATGGAGCTTCGAGGTCAACCCCGAGGACGTGCCTTTCACCGGCACCTTTATTATCTGCGCGATCATGAGCCTGGCGTGGAGCTGGCAGCGCAAGCGTACCGAACGCGCCCTGCAACAGGCGCGCGACACGCTCGATGAGACGGTTCAGCAGCGCACCGCCGAGCTGGTCGAAGCCAATGCGGCGTTAAAGATCGAGATCGTCGAGCGCCAAGCCGCGGAGGAGGAATTGCGGCGCAGCGAAACGCTGCTCGCGCAAGGCCAGAAACTCAGCCACACAGCGAGCTGGACCCTGCAACCGGCGACCGGGGAGATGCGCTGGTCGGCCGAGTTGTTCGACATCTTCGAAACCGATCGCGGCGGCGTCTTCCCGTCATTTGAGCTGTTCCGGGACAAGGTGCACCCCGACGACCGAGTCCGCTTCGACGCGGCGGTGGCGATGGCAGTCGAAGGCAGTACGAATTTTTCCTGTGAGGTCCGGATCGTCCTCGACGGCGGCGCGATCCGGCATGTGCACGCGCTGGGCGAAGTCCGGGCCGATCCGATGCGCGAGAAAGAGGTCATCGGCACGGTCATGGATCTGACCGACCGCAAGCGCACCGAGCAGGCGCTGCACGACGCGCAGGCCGAGCTGGCGCGCACGTTGCGGTTGGCGACGATGGCCGAGCTTACCGCCTCGATTGCCCATGAGATCAACCAGCCGCTGGCCGCGATCGTTGCCAATGCCAGCGCCTGTGTGCGCTTTCTGGCGCGCGGCCCGGCGGCGCTCGGCAATGCGCGCGAAGCGGCCGATTGCATCGTCAGCGACGGCACCCGCGCCGGCGAGGTAATTACCCGCATTCGCGCGTTGCTCAGCAAACAGGGGCCGCGCCAAGTCGCGGTCGACATCAACGGTATCATTGGCGATGTCCTCGAACTGCTGCGCGCGACACTCGAGCGTCAACGGATTGCAATCCACACCGATCTGGCAGCATCGTTGCCGCCGGTGATGGGCGACGCTGTGCAGCTGCAGCAGGTTTTGGTCAATCTCGTCACCAATGCCGTCGAAGCGATGAGCGGGATCACGGGCCGGCCGCGGGTGGTGACTATCCGGTCCGGAATGGACCGGTCCAGTATTGACCAGCCCAGCATTGATCAGCCCAGCATTAAGTCGGCGGGCGCGGTGCTGGTCACTGTCGAGGATACCGGGGCTGGGCTCGACCCGCAGGAGATCGATCGCATTTTCGACAGTTTCTATACGACCAAACCGGAGGGGATCGGGGTTGGGTTGTCGATCAGCCGGTCGATCATCGAGGCCCATGGCGGGCAGCTCTCCGCTAGCCCGGCTCTGCCGTGTGGCGCGCGGTTTTCCTTTGCGTTACCGGTGGTTAAGGCACTCCCCGAGAAGGACCGAGTGTCGGCTCCCGCTGTACCCGAGCAAGTGCAGGAATTGGCCGGCTCGGCCGAGCGCTAAACCAAAGTCGCCGCGGCGCTGGTCCTTGTTGCTATCCCGCTGTCCCCCCGTTTCGTCGAAGGATGCCGCCGAGCCGTATAGGCTCCGCGCCCGAGCCACGTTTGACAGGTCTATGGAACCACTGATCTCGATCGTGGACGATGACGAGCCCGTGCGCGAGGCGCTGCGGCGGATTCTTGCTGCGCACGGTCTCGAGACGGCGGTTTTTGCCTCGGGCAAGCAGCTTCTTGCCTCCGATCAGCTGCCGCGAATGTCTTGTTTAATCGCCGATGTTAAAATGCCGGGGATGAGCGGGCTGGCTCTACACCATCGACTGATGGCGGAGGGCCACCATATACCGACTATCCTGATCACCGGCGGCGCCACCCCGAACGGCCGCAAGCGGGCTCTCGCGGAGGGCGTTCTGTCGTATGTACCAAAGCCATTCAGCGAGGAGACCCTGCTCGACAATGTTCGTTTGGCGCTGGCGCAGAACGGCGCCGGCAACGGCATTGGCTCGACGACCGTTGAACCGCAACCGATTGCATCGGGCAATCGCAGCCGAACGGATGCCGGTGAGCTGATGGTGCGCGGTCGGCAATTGACACCACATCTGAGGCGGCTCGAAGCGGAGTCGATTGCGATCCTGCGTGAGGTTGCGGCGGAGTTTCGCAACCCGGTGCTGATGTACTCGATCGGCAAGGATTCGAGTGTTCTGCTGCACCTTGCGCTGAAAGCGTTCTATCCGGCAAAACCGCCCTTGCCGCTGTTGCACATCGATACGACCTGGAAGTTCCGCGAAATGATCGTGTTTCGCGATGCGACCGCCGAGCGCCTCGGCCTCGATCTGATCGTGCATGTCAATCAGGAGGGGCTCGACCGCAAGATCGATCCGATCAGCTCGGGGTCGGCGCTCCATACCCAAGTCATGAAGACCGAAGGCTTAAAGCAGGCGCTCGACAAATACGGCTTCGACGCGGCGATCGGCGGCGCCCGGCGCGACGAGGAGAAGAGCCGGGCAAAGGAGCGGATCTTCTCCTTCCGGAACCCCGGCCATGTTTGGGACCCGCGCCACCAGCGGCCCGAGCTATGGCGTCTCTACAACACGCGGCTGCGACCCGGTGAATCGATGCGGGTGTTCCCGCTGTCGAATTGGACCGAGCTCGATGTGTGGCAATACATCGAGGCCGAAGGGATCGAGGTGGTGCCGCTGTATTTCGCTAAGCCGCGCCCAGTGGTGCAGCGCGGCGGGGTGTGGATCATGGTCGATGATGACCGGCTGCCGCTGGAGCCGGGCGAGACCCCCGATCTGCGGCAAGTGCGCTTCCGGACGCTCGGCTGTTACCCGCTGAGCGGGGCGATCGAGTCGGACGCCGCGACAGTCAGCGATATTGTCGCCGAGCTGCGCCAGGCGAGCCGCTCGGAACGGCAGGGCCGGTTGATCGATAGCGATTCCGAGGCGTCGATGGAGCGCAAGAAGCGCGAAGGTTATTTCTGATGCCCGACGATGCCATTGTGCGGCCGGTCGCCGCCGAGCGCGGTCTGTTGCGCTTTCTGACCTGCGGCTCGGTTGATGACGGCAAATCGACGCTGATCGGCCGGTTGTTGTTCAACGCTGAGCTGGTGCTGGCAGACCAGATGGAGGCGCTGGAGCGGGAATCGCGACGCTTTGGCACCCGGGCCACGAGCAGTACACCCGGAATATGGTGACCGGCGCCTCAACCGCGGATCTGGCGGTGCTGCTGGTCGATGCTCGCAAGGGCATCCTGACGCAAACCCGGCGACATTCGCTGGTTTGCTCGCTGCTCGGTATCCGTCATGTCGTGCTCGCGGTGAACAAGCTCGATCTCGTCGGCTATGACCGCGCGGTGTTCGACCGCATAGCCGAAGATTATCGCGGCGTCGCTGCCGAGCTCGGTTTTGCCTCGCTGGTGATCATCCCGATCTCCGCCCGCGAAGGCCACAATATTACCGCACGCTCCCCAAACATGCCGTGGTACGAGGGCCCGAGCCTCCTAGAATATCTCGAAACGATCGAGATCGAGGATGACGCAGGCGAGCGCCCGTTCCGCTTCCCGGTACAGTGGATAAACCGCCCGGATCTGGACTTCCGCGGCTTCTCCGGCACCGTGGCGGCCGGCTCGGTCGCGCCCGGCGACCCGGTCGTCGTGATGGGATCGGGGCGCCAATCGCGGGTCAAGGAGATCGTGACCTTTGACGGTCGGCTGCAGCGCGCCGCGACCGGCGACGCGGTGACGCTGACCTTGGAAGACGAGATCGACATCTCGCGCGGCGACCTGCTGGTGTCACCGCAAGCGCGCGCCGAGTTCGCCGACCAATTCGCCGCCACCCTGGTCTGGATGAAAGAGGAGGGGCTGATACCAGGCCGGTCTTATTGGCTGAAACTCGGAACGCGCACGGTGGCGGCAACCGTGACGGCGCTGAAATACCGCATCGATGTCGATAGCGGTGCCCATCTCGCGGCGCGCGCGTTAGGCAGCAACGAGATCGGCTTCTGCAACATCTCGACCGCGACACCGATCGCGTTCGATTCCTATGCGGCCAGCCGCGACACCGGCGGCTTTATCCTGATTGACCGGTTTACGCAGGAGACCGCGGCGGCCGGGATGATCGCGTTTGCGCTGCGACGGGCCAGCAACATCCACTGGCAGGACTCGGCCGTAACGCCACGGCAACGCGCCGAGCTGAAAGGGCAGCAATCAGCCATCCTGTGGTTTACCGGATTATCGGGTGCCGGCAAGTCGACTATCGCCAATCGGGTCGAGCAGAAGCTGATCGCGCTCGGCTGCCACACGATGCTGCTCGACGGCGACAACGTCCGGCACGGGTTGAACCGTGACCTCGGCTTTACCGACATCGACCGGGTCGAGAATATCCGGCGCGTCGCGGAAGCGGCCAGGCTGATGAGCGAAGCGGGGCTCGTCGCGATCTGCGCCTTTATTTCACCGTTCCGCGCCGATCGTCAGATGGCCCGCGACGTCGCCGCACCGCACCCGTTCATCGAGGTATTCATCGACACGCCGATCGAGGAATGCATGCGCCGCGACCCCAAGGGCCTCTATGCCAAAGCTCGCGCCGGCGCGATCCCGAATTTCACCGGGATCGACTCGCCTTACGAGCCGCCCGAAGCGCCGGAAGTTCGCCTGACGACAACCGACGCTAACGTCGAAGCCTTGTCCGAGCGGCTGGTCGAGGAATTGCGTCAGCGCAATATCCTCGTCTGATTCGATGCCAGAGCCGCCTCTAAGGAGGCCGACTCAGTATTCGGAGGGTAAACGGCCCTCGGCGTAACCGTTGCTGACGAAGTGCTCGGTCGCGCTGACGTTGTTACCGGCCTCGATGCCATCGGCGACATCGGGATAAGTTGTCAGGTACCACTCCTCGTCCACCTCGAATTGCGCCGACCGGCGGCCTTCGAAATAGCCGTTTTCGACGAAGTGATGCTTGGCCGACTTGAACATCCCGCCTTCGATTGCTTCCGCCACGTCGGGGTATTGCGCGAGGTACCATTTCTCGTCGATCGTGACGCCGCGCAACAGCAACTTCACGATGTCTATAAGATCGCGATACAATAAGGCAGTGCGATCGCGGTCGGCATTTGCCGTTATCTTGTACTTATGTTTGACGAAGGCAAATGGAGGCAAATAACTCACCTGAGAACTCCACGGTCGCAAAGTGCTTCGGAGGTGGCGGCGGACTGTAGTTCGTCGTTCACGATTTCGTCAACAAACCCCCGGCGGCGATGCCAAGACGTCGCACCGCGGACGCCGTTTATCGTCCGGCCGATCGATCGATGATCCGCAGCTGCAGGCCTTCGAGCGGATCGTTGGCGACGGTCGACAGGCACGGGGCACCGTTACGCACGGGGCCTGAGATCACGCCGGATTGGAAATAGCCGGAATACTTGCAATCAAACCGGGCTCCGGCGATGCCGGCCTTCTGCCGCACCGCGAAGCCGAGGAGCGGCGTGCTCCTGCCGCTGGTACCGCAGCGCGAGCCGCTGGGGAGCCATCCGGTTTCGACGCCGCTGGCCGACAGGCCCTTGTATTCGATCGCCGATGCGGCCAGAGCGTGCTGCGGCAGGATCGCGAAGGCTTCGACCCATGATCCGGCTCCCACCCGGCCGGCCCAACCCGGTTCGAAAAAGTACACATCACCCCGCCCCCGAATGTGCAGCAGGATTTCGAGACCAACCTCCTCCTGCGGACGCACGGCAACCACTGGCGTCGCCAGCGGTACCGTCGTGATTGGGACCTCCGCCGGCGTAGTTCCGGGCGCGTCCGTCGGCCGATCGAGACGCCGGATTGACAAGGCAAGCGCCGGGCCCGACGGATCACGTGCGAGATAGGCAGTGACCAAAGCGGTGCCGCCTTCGGGCGGCGAGCGCACAAACAAGGTGTCGGCTCGCCCGCCCAGCCACGCTCCGGGCCTGCCTGTTCCATTGGTGATTTCGACCGCGCTGTCCGAGACGGCGTGAACCGGGCAGACATGAACCGCCGGCAGCGCAAGGCCCCTCTCGGCTCCGCGCCAGGGAGCAACGCCGGTAACGCTGAATGCGAAAAGACCGGGATCCAGACTGATTAGTCTCGCAATGGCGTTCGGCACCGCGTATCGGGCTGTCTTGGATGCGGGATCGCCGGCGGATTCACCCTCGGAGGCTTGATCCGACATCATCACACAGGGACAGCTTGACGCATCGCGGCCGCGCGCCGCGGTCGCCGGCGCGGCACCGGGGGCTCACCGGTCAGCCGACGGATCAATTCCAGATGGGCCGGCAGACACACCCTCTTCAGATCATAATGCGCGAGTACATGCTCGCGAGCTTTTGCCCGCACCGCGGCGGAAGCCGTGGGTTTGTGCAGGACCGAGCAGATCCGGTCGGCAATCCCGTCGACATCGAAGAAGTCGACGAGATAACCGTTGCTGATCCCGTCGATCGCTTCTTCAACCGGCGGCGTGCGCGAACCGATCACCAGGCAACCCGCCGCCATAGCCTCCAGTAGCGACCATGACAGCACGAACGGATAGGTCAGGTACACATGCGCCGAGGAGAGCTGCAACACGGCGAGATATTGCTGGTAAGTCAGCCAGCCGACAAAGTGAACGCGGCGCATATCGAGCCGGCCCTCGAGTTCGTTAAGCATATATTCGCGCCAGTTCGCCGCCTGGTCGGGAAGCCGGCCATAACTCACGCCGTCACTGCCGACGATGATGGCGCGCGCGTTCGGCCGCCGCTCGAGCACCTTGGCCAATGCCCGCACGAAAATGTGAAACCCGCGATAAGGCTCCAGATTGCGCGCACTGTAGGTGACGATCTCATCGCCGGACGCAAACGACACGCCACCGCGCAACCACAGCCGGGCGGTCGGTTCGGGATGAACAAGATCGGTGTCGATCCCCTCGTGGACGACACTGATCCGGCTGCGATGGATCTCGGGGTATTGGGCGCGCTGCCATTCCGTCGGCGTCTGCCCCCAATCCGCGGCATTGAGGCTCAACAGATTGATCGTGTTGCGCACCCGGATACGCGTCGGATCATCGGAGGCCGGCGGAAACTCGGGATCAAAATCCATGTCGGAGCCGGCGACGCGGTAGAAAAACTCGAAATATCCGAGCAGCGGCACCGACGGCCACACGTCCTTGACAAACAAAACCTCGCCCCAGCCGCAGTGACCGATCATCACATCGGGGGTGAAGCCCTCACGCTTCAAGCCTTCGCAAAGCCGGGCCACCGCGAGGCCGTTCATCACCCCCATCTCCACCTCCTGCAGATGAGGCGGGATCGCGCCCGAGGGCGGCAATGGCAGGTATTCGAGTATGCGGACTCCGGGAAGCTCGCGGCCGCGGCGCTGGGTGACAAAAATCACATTGTGCCCGGCTTCCTGGAGATGGCGCACGAGGTGGACGTATTGACCCGGAAAATACTGATGGACGAACAGGAAATTCATCGCTCTCGGGATGACGATAATGATCGAGTTTTGGCGAACCCCGGTTAAGGCGCTGGCCGGTTCAGTCCGCCGCCGGCGGTCTTTCGTGCTCCGTCGCCCGCTCGAGGATGCGCACATTGATCGCTTCCAACGGATCGTCCGGCGCGGCGGCGCGGCAGGGCTGGCCGTTGCGGTGCGGCGTGGAGATCCCCTCGGTGAAGAACGAGCCCTGATAGATCACGTCGAACCGGCCCGACAGATGCGACCCCAGTCGCACGGCAAACCCGATCAACGGCAGCCGGCGGCCGCGCGTGCCGCACAACGCGCCGCCCTGTACCCATTGGGTTTCGCCGCCCCGCGGCAGGAAGCCCTTGAATTCGATGTCGGCCGGCGCGATCGCCTCGAGAGGACGGATGCTGAACGCCTCGATCTGCAGCTTGCGGCCCAACGCCCCGACCCAGCCGCGCCCCGGAAACAGCCGGTCGCCGGCACGTTCGATGTGCAGCAGGATTTCGGTCGGAACCTCGCGGGTCTGGCTCTCCGCCGACACGCTACCGCCGCTCGTAGCGGCGGCAGCGGCCGCAGCCTTCTCGATCCCGGCAACCGGGCCATCGAGCCGTCGGAGATCAAGGGCCAGCGGGACTGCCGATTGCTCCGCGGGGCCATACGCGGTGACGATCACATGACCGCCTCCAGCCGG
>VAZR01000122.1 GCA_005888515.1 Alphaproteobacteria bacterium
TGGCGGAGGTCTATCGCGAAGCCTGCGTGAAGCACGGCCATGCGCCGGGGCGGCTGATGTGCAGCTATTTTCTGCATCTCGCCGACACGCCAGCGGCCGAGCAGGCGGCACGGGCCCGCCAGATCCGCTACTACCGCGAATGCGCCACCGCCGCCTTCCCGGGCGATCCGGCGACCGCGCCGCCCAGCTACCGCTATTTCGTCGAAATCGTCGACCGGCTGCAGAAGGTGCGGCCGGAAGATCTGAGCGAGAACTCGGTGCTGCTCGGGACCCCGGCGCACATCACGGACACGCTGAAGAAGGTCGAGGCCGCCGGGTTCGACGAGGTGATCCTCTACGTCAATGTCGGATTGAAGCCGCACCCGCAGGTGAAGGACGAGATGGCGCGCTTCGCGGCCGAGATCGCGCCGGCTTTCGCCGGCGCAACCTGATCGAACAGCCGGCTACACGCCGTCGTAATCGCGCGACACGTCCTTGTTGGTGTAGTCCCGCAGCAAGGACACGGCGATGATCGTGATGACACCGCAGGCGAGCAGATAGAGCGCGATCGCCATTCCCGAATGGTAGGCCGCGAACAGCCCGGCGGCAATGAACGGCGCCGGACCGCCGGCGATAATCGAGGCGAGCTGATATCCGATACCGGCGCCGCTGTAGCGCAGGCGCGGCGAGAACGACTCGGCGATTAGCGCCGCCTGCGGGCCATACAACGTCATGACCGGGATCAGCGACAGCGAGATTGCGACGAAGATCCATAGCGGCGACATCGTATCGAGCAGCGCGAAATAAAAGAAGCCGAACACACCGCTGAACACGGCGCCAAAAACATAGAAGCGGCGCCGCCCGAAGCGGTCCGACAGATGTCCGGCGACAGGCACCCACAGAAAGCCGAGCGCGGTGCACACGATCAACGCCGCCAGCAAGAAGTCGCGCGACTGCCCGAGCACCGCGGTGCCGTAGCTGAACACGTAGGCGGTATAGACATAGCCGGGGCTCTGCTCGGCCATGCGCACCAGCGCGGTAAGGATGACCTGTTTCGGCTGGCGCTTGATGACTTCGAGCGACGGCGCGCGCGCCACCCGCTCTTCAGCGAGGACGCGCTGGAAGACCGGTGTTTCGAAGATGCCGAGACGGATCCACAGCCCGACCGCGACCATCACGATGCTGAGCAGAAACGGGATGCGCCAGCCCCAGGTCAGGAACTGGTCGCCGGAAATCGCGCTGAACACCAACACCGCGATATTGGCCAGGAACAGCCCGGCCGGGGCGCCGAATTGCGGCCACGAGGCGATGAAACCGCGATTATCGTTGGTTCTCGCCCATTCCATCGCCAGCAATACCGAACCGCTCCATTCGCCGCCGACCGCGACGCCCTGAATAAAGCGCAACAGGATCATGATGATCGCGCCCCAGATGCCGATGCTCTCGTAGCTCGGAACGAGGCCGACCGCGAACGTGGCAAGGCCGGTTATCAGCAATGTCGCGATCAGGGTCGCCTTGCGGCCGATGCGGTCGCCCCAATGGCCGAAGATCGCCGCCCCGATCGGACGGGCGACAAAGCCGACGAAGAAGATCGCATAGGCCTGCATCGTGCCGACCAGCGGGTCGGAGGCCGGGAAGAACAGCTTGGCGAAAACCAATCCAGTCACGATGCTGTACAGCAGGAAATCGTACCATTCGATCGTCGTGCCGATCGTGCTGGCGATAACGGCGCGGCGCAGCTGTACCCGGTGTTCCGGTTCCGCGAGGATTCCGGTGGCGCTCTCGGCGACGGTCATGGCTTTCCTCCGTTGTTTTTTATCGCTGCGGCTTGGCGCCGCTCCTTCAGTGTAGCGAAACGGCGATGGCCGCGAAACCGGCGGTTGCATTGGCTTAGCGCTGCATCCGACGGCGCACCGAGCAAAATTTTTTCGGCTCTGTGAGGGTCATCACATGCGGTGCGGAACGGCCGCACTAGATTCACCCCGCAATCGGGCGCTGGCGACCCGTTACGTCGGGGAGCGGCTACGATGGGGAAGATGATGCCGTTAAGATGGATTGAGCAGGCCGAAGCCCGGCAGGTATGCGTGATCGCGATGTCCGAGCGCAGGCCGACGCCGAACCGGCCGAAGGCTGCAACCTCGTTGAGGTCCTCGCTGGTGCGGCTGCGGTCTTGGATCGCACCATCCGACCGGGATCGCGATGGCGACCAAGAGACGCCGCGTCTGTCGCCGGCGGTTGTTCGGCTGCCCCGGACGCACCCGACAGAGAACTGATCGTGAGATTGCGCACCGGGGGATGGGCGGCCGGATTCGCCCTTCTGTCCGAGCAAACCGCGCCGCCGCTTCCCTCGATTTGTGGCGGACGCTAGAGTTGGCTCCCTAACAGCAATGAGCGGCGGCGATCGCCGCCCGCCTGCAACAGGAGCCGCGCCTGAACGCGAGTGATTCAACGCCCGACGCCGCGACCGAGGAGCGTCCATCAAACGATCGGCCGCAGCCCTCACAGGACGGCTCTGCGCCCGAACACGCCGAGCGGTCGACTGAAGCCTCGATCCCGGAGGGTGCGGCGGCGGATGCCCCCGCCGGGCAGTCCTCCGCACCTGACGGCACACCACGCCCACGCCGGCGTCGGCGCCGCCGCCGGCGGCCGCCGCAACTGGCTGGGGCGAGCGCGGATCGTCCGCCGGGAGAAAACTCGACCGCCGAGACTGCCAGCGAGGGCGCGCCGGCCGAAGCCGGTACACCGCAGGCGGAGACGGCCGCGGAAGGCGGGCCGGAGCGGCGCACCTTGCGGCTGCGGAATTGGCGGCGCCGCCATCGCACAATGCGCACGGCACCGCGCTTGGGCGAGGCTGGAGGCGACCCGCCGAATGCCGAAAACGGAGCCGCTGAAGCAGTAGCAGCTGCGGCAACTGCAGCAGCGCCCGGCGACAGCGGCGCGGCGCGACCGCGACACCGACGCCGGCGTCCGCGTTACCCGATTCCGGAGCGTCCAGGGGGCGGCAACGGCGAAACGGCGGGCGACGGGGCGGGCTCGGCGCAAGCACCGGGCGAGATTCCGACGCGCCCGCTCGGCACCCGCCCTCCCCGCTCCCGCAACCGCCGGCGTCGACGCCCGCCTGCTGCGGCTTCCGGGACGCCTGCCGCCGCCGAAAGCGGCGGCGCAGCCCCGTCCGAGCGCCCCACTGGCCGACCGGACCGCGATCGGCGCGCCGATCGCCCGCGCGGCAGAGAACAGCGAACAACCGATCAGCGCGAACCGGGTCAGCGGGAACGGGGTCAGCGGGAACAAGGTCAGCGCGACAGGGGCCGGCGCGATAGTGATAGGCGCGGCGATCCGCGCAACCGCGGGCGCGGCGGACCGCCCGGACGCGGCCGCGGGATGCCGGACAGAAAAATCGAGCGCAAGCTCTATTCTTTCGACTCGGTCGTCGATCGCGGCTTTGAGGATATCGAAGAGGAGGCCGGCACTCGCCGAGTGCACTGGACAATCCTCAAACGTACTACCGCCGATCAGGTCAGCCGCAAGCCGGTCTCGGCGGTCTATGTGTTGCAGCGCGACGGCAATGACAGCGAGTTCCCCAGTCTCGGCACCGCCCGCAGCGCGGTCAATAAGACCATCGTCCATCCCGAGAAGTTGACCCGCTCGAAAGAGGAGTACGCCGCCGAGAAGAGCGGCAAGCGTTAGCGGGCTCTGTTCCCGGGCGGGTACAAAATTACCCGCCAGCTCTCGTGAATCACTGCGGATTGCAACAGAGTCGTCCGCTGCCCCATTGAGCCAAAGAGCCGTGAACGGCGTTTTACCCGTATCGCCGCGGGGTACCCGTGCGAGCGGGTGGAGGCTGTGTGACGGACGCCAAGACATTAATCCGCGAGACCGCAGCCGAAGCGGCAAAACCGCGGATAATCGGCGCCGACGGCAAGCGGCGTTTGCCGATCGGCGCCGAATTGCTGACCGCGGGTGGCGTGCATTTTCGCCTTTGGGCGCCGCGCTGCCGCGAGGTCTCCGTCGAGATCGAGGGATTGCCGCCAGTGCGGCTTGCCGACGAGCCGGGCGGCTATTTCTGGGGCCATCTGCGCGAAGCCCGCGCCGGCATGCGTTACCGCCTCCGCCCCGACAGCGGCGGTGATGCTTGGCCCGACCCTGCCTCGCGCTTTCAGCCTGATGGGCCACACGGCCCGTCCGAAATCATCGATCCGGCCAAGTTTCGCTGGACCGACGCCGCGTGGTGTGGCCGCCGCCGCGAGGAACTGGTCGTCTATGAGATGCATATCGGCACGGTCACGTCGGGGGGAACTTGGCAGGCGGCGACACGCGAGCTGCCGGCGCTCGCCGAACTCGGGATCACCTGCCTCGAATTGATGCCGGTGGCGGATTTCCCCGGGGATTTCGGCTGGGGTTACGACGGCGTGGATCTGTTCGCTCCGACGCGTCTCTATGGTCGGCCCGACGAGTTCCGCGGCTTTGTCGATCGCGCCCACGCGCTCGGAATCGCCGTCATTCTCGACGTTGTCTACAACCATCTCGGGCCGGACGGGAATTACCTGAAATGCTTCTCCGACAGCTATTTCACCGATCGCTACCAGAACGAGTGGGGTGAGGCCGTCAATTTCGACGGACCGGACAGCGGGTCGGTCCGCGAATTCATCCTCGCGAATGTCCGGCATTGGATCGAGGAATACCATCTCGACGGGTTGCGCCTCGACGCCACCCAACAAATGTTCGACGCCTCGCCCGAGCACATCCTGTCGGCGATTGCGCGCGAGGTTCGCCGGTCGGGACACGGCCGGAACACGATCATCATCGGCGAAAACGAACCGCAGCACGCCCGGCTGGCGCGCTCGATGCAATGCGGCGGCTATGAGCTCGACGCGCTATGGAACGACGATTTTCATCACAGCGCCATGGTAGCGCTGACCGGGCGGCGCGAGGCCTATTACAGCGACTACCGCGGGCGCCCGAGCGAGTTCGTCGCCGCCGCGAAATACGGCTTTCTCTATCAGGGCCAGCGTTATGTCTGGCAGCGCAAATCGCGCGGCACCCCGGCACTCGACCTGCCGGCCGAATCCTTTGTCGTGTTCCTGCAGAACCACGATCAGATCGCCAACTCGATGGCCGGTTTGCGGCTGCATGCGCTGACCAGCCCCGGCCGGTGGCGGGCAATGACGGCCTACCTGCTGCTGATGCCCGGGATTCCGATGCTGTTCCAGGGACAGGAATTCGCCGCCTCCAGCCCGTTCCTCTACTTCGCCGATCACAATCCGGAACTGGATCGCGCCGTTCGGAAAGGGCGCCGCGAGTTCCTCGGGCAATTCCCCAGCCTGGCGAACCCCGAGGTCAGCGGGCAGCTCGCCGATCCGGGCGACGCCGACAGCTTTCGCCGTTCGAAGCTCGACCCTGCCGAGCGGCAGGCTCATGCCGCCGCCTCGGGCTTGCACCGCGATCTGCTGGCCCTGCGTCGCGACGATCCGGTGCTTGGTCAGCGGCCGGCGGGAATCGACGGTGCGGTGCTCGGTGCGCGCGCCTGGCTGCTGCGCTATTTCGCGGAGAATGCCGATCGCCTGCTGATCGTGAATCTTGGTCCTGATCTGACCTTGAGGCCGGCTCCGGAGCCGTTGCTGGCGCCGCTCGAAGGTCAGGCTTGGCAGATCCTGTGGTCGAGCGAGGACCCGGAATACGGTGGTGTCGGCACGCCGCCACTTTACCGCGCGGGATACCTCCGTATCGCCGCGGAAAGCGCGCTGGTGCTGGCGCCGGCACCGGCCGCGCCGGAACGACAGAGGCACCGGAATGGCTGAAGAGGGCGCGATGGTTGACGTGATTCGGGTCAGCCTCGACGACAACCCGACGCCGGACGCGCGCCGCGAATGGCTGGTGACCAATGGGCTCGGCGGCTTTGCCTCGGCAACGATCTCGGGCGAGATTACGCGGCGCTACCACGGCTTCCTGATTGCCGCTCTGCCGGCGCCGCTTGGCCGCATCGTGATGCTGAACGACCTCGAAATCGCGATCGAGCGGCCCGATGGCAGCACGGCGTTGATGCGCGAGAGCGGCCACTTCGCCGATTTCACGCTGACGATGGGACTGCCGAGTTGGCGTTACGAGATCGGCGGCATCACGATTGAAAAATCGGTAATGATGCCGG
>VAZR01000123.1:0-7001 GCA_005888515.1 Alphaproteobacteria bacterium
ACCGCAAAGAGCAATCGATCGAGCGAACGCCCTTGAAGCGCGCCTGCAAGCCCGAGGACATCGCCGAGGTGATCTTCTTCCTGTGCGCCGGCGCGGCGATGGTGACCGGCCAGACGGTCATCGTCGATGGCGGGCTGACGCTGTGAGCCCCGCGGCGATCGAAGGCCCGGCCGTCTGGGAGGGGTCGCACATCGATCTCCGGGAGGAGGGGGTTCGCCTTCTCTCTCCTGGCGAGATCGGCGAGATCGGGGCGGCGTTGCGCCACCTGCATTCACTCCGCGAGATTGATTTCCCCGAGATCACGCCGCAGAGCTTTCCGCTGCCGACGCTCGGCGCCTATCTCGCCGGCCTCGGCGACGAGCTGCGCTTCGGCCGCGGCTTTCTGCTGCTCCGCGGGTTGCCGCGCGAACGCTATTCGCTCGACGATCTGGCGCGCATCTATGCCGGGCTCGGCGCCCATATCGGCCGGCTGAGCCCGCAATCCTACCAGGGCGAATTGCTCGGCCACGTCATCGATGTCAGCGACATCGAGACCGAGGCGCGCGGCTATCACGCCGGCGGCGCGCAGCGCATGCACACCGACAATTGCGACATCGTCTCGCTGCTCTGCGTGCGCGGCGCGAAATCGGGCGGTATCAGCCGGTTTGTCAGCGCCGCCGCGGTGCACAACCGGCTGTTGGAAGAGCGGCCGGATTTGCTCGAAGCGCTCTACGGCGAGTACGTGTTTCGCCGTATGGAACGGGATGCCGAATACGGCGACGGCCGGCTTGTCAAAAACGTCGTGATTTTTTCGCGCGACACCGGCCAGTTGACCTGCAACGTCTCCGGCAGTTATCCCCACCGCGCGGTCCGGGCCGGTGACGCGGTGATGACCCCGCTGCAGATCGAGGCGCTGGAAGAGATGAAACGGATTTCTTCTTCGCCGGATCTCTACCTCGACATGACGATCGGCGAAGGCGATATCCAGTTCCTCAACAACCGCACGATCTTGCACGGGCGCACCGGCTATGAGGATTGGCCCGCCGTCGCCGAGCGGCGCCATCTGATGCGGCTGTGGCTGCAGATCGCGTCCTGGCCGCCGCTGCCGGCGAACCAGGGGATGCATGGCCCGGCGGATCACCTGCCGTGGCTGCGCCAGCGCCGGCCCTTGATGGAGGTGCCGTCGCGCTATTTGGCGGAGATGACCCGCCGCAAGGCCGAATTGGCGGGGGCATAAAACCGAATTCCCGCAGGATCAGGCGAGGTCAAAGCGATCGGCATTCATCACCTTGGTCCAGGCCGCAATGAAATCCTTCACGAACTTCTCCTTCGAGTCCGCGCACCCATAGACTTCCGCAAAGGCGCGAAGCTGCGAGTGCGAGCCGAAGATCAAATCGACGCGGGTGCCGGTCCACTTCACCTCGTTCGTCTTCCTGTCGCGCCCCTCGTACACGCCCTCAGAGCCAGCGACGGGCTGCCATTGCGTGCTCATGTCGAGCAGGTTGACGAAGAAGTCGTTCGTCAGCCTCTCGGGCTGCCTGGTGAAGACGCCGTGCTTAGAGCCGCCGGCGTTCGCGCCGAGCACGCGCAGGCCGCCCGTAAAAACCGTCATCTCCGGTCCGGTCAGCGTCAGCAGTTGCGCGCGGTCCACCAGGGCTTCCTCGGGCTGCATGAATTGCGTCGTGCTGGCATTGATGTAGTTGCGGAAGCCGTCCGCGCGCGGCTCAAGCGGTGCAAAGGAGGGGGCATCGGTCTGCCCCTGTGAGGCATCCATGCGTCCCGGCGTAAACGGCACCTTGACGACGGTGCCGCCGTCCTTCGCGGCCTTCTCGACCGCCGCGCAGCCGCCGAGAACGATCAGGTCCGCGAGCGAGACCTTTTTCCCGCCGGACTGCGAAGCATTGAAGTCCCTTTGGATCGATTCGAGCGTCTGCAGCACCTTCGCGAGTTGAGCCGGCTGGTTGACATCCCAGTCTCTTTGCGGCGCCAAGCGAATGCGCGCACCGTTCGCACCGCCGCGCTTGTCGGAGCCGCGGAAAGTCGAGGCCGATGCCCAAGCCGTCGAGACCAGCTGGGAAATGGACAGACCGGACGCAAGGATACCCGCCTTCAGAGCCGCAATGTCCTGCTCATCGATCAGCGGATGATCCACTGTGGGGATCGCGTCTTGCCACGGGAGTTGTTCCTTCGGAACGAGCGGGCCGAGATAACGCGCGATCGGGCCCATGTCGCGGTGCGTCAGCTTGAACCACGCGCGGGCAAACGCGTCTGCGAACTGATCCGGATGCTCGTAGAACCGCCGCGAGATTTTCTCGTAGATCGGGTCGAGCCTCAGCGACAGGTCCGTGGTCAGCATGGTCGGCACACGCTTCTTCGATTTGTCAAAAGGGTTCGGAATCGTAGGCTCGGCACCTTTCGCCTGCCACTGCCACGCACCGGCCGGGCTCTTGGTCAGCTCCCACTCGTATTTGAACAGATTGTCGAAGAAGTGATTGCTCCATTGCGTCGGCGTTTGCGACCAGGTGACCTCCGGGCCTCCGGTAATGGTGTCGGCACCGATGCCGGTACCATGCTTGCTCTTCCAGCCGAGGCCCTGATCCTCGAGGGCGCCGCTTTCCGGCACCGGTCCCACGAGCGACGGATCGCCGGCGCCATGGGTCTTGCCGAAGGTGTGGCCGCCGGCAATGAGCGCGACGGTCTCTTCGTCGTTCATCGCCATGCGGAAGAACGTCTCGCGGATGTCCTTGGCCGCGGCGACTGGGTCCGGCTTACCGTTCGGCCCTTCAGGATTGACGTAGATGAGGCCCATCTGCACGGCGCCGAGCGGCTCCGCGAGCTGGCGCTCGCCGCTGTAGCGTTCGTCGCCTAGCCACGTCCCCTCTGGACCCCAGTAGAGCTCTTCGGGCTCCCAGACATCCGCGCGCCCGCCGCCGAAACCAAACGTCTTGAAGCCCATCGACTCCAAGGCAACGTTGCCGGCGAGGATCATCAGGTCGGCCCAGGAGATTTTCCGGCCGTACTTCTGCTTGATCGGCCACAAGAGCCGGCGCGCCTTGTCGAGATTGGCGTTGTCCGGCCAACTGTTCAGCGGCGCGAAGCGCTGCTGACCGGCGCCGGCGCCGCCGCGGCCGTCCGCGATGCGATACGTACCCGCGCTATGCCATGCCATACGGATCATCAGCCCGCCGTAATGACCGAAATCGGCCGGCCACCAATCCTGCGAGTCCGTCATCAAGGTATGCAGATCTTTGATCACCGCGTTGAGATCGAGAGTCTTGAACTCTTTGGCGTAGTCGAACGCCTCGCCCATCGGATTGGACAAATTGGAGTTGCGGTGGAGAACCGAAACGTCCAGCGCGTCCGGCCACCAATCGCGGTTCCTGTGTCCGCGCGTGCCGCCCGTGAACGGGCATTTGCTTTCACTGGCCATGATGTCGCCACTCCATCATTAGGATTCCGTGATATGAGGCGCGTACGGTTCGCAGTCAATGTGCCTTAGAACCACTCTAAAATCTCATCTGATCGAGAACATCGCGGAAGTCATGTTCTATGCGCCGGCCGCCGCGCATCTATGGAGCTCCCGTCGCGCTAGCTCGCGGAGATGCGCGCCGCAAAGCCGAACTGGTGAATTGATTTAGCTTCGTCGTCCCGGCGAAGGCCGGAACCCATTTGTCAGAGGCATGAGCGGCTGAAGGGTGGATCCCGGCCTTCGCCGGGATGACAGTTTAGAGGGGCAGCTCCGAGGAGACCGCCTACACACCCGGCGGCTTGGTGACCTGAAAGCTCTGCCGCTCTTCCATTCGCCGCATCCATGGCCGGATGTTCGGGTGTCCGGCGAGCGGCGCCTCGCCCTCGGGCAATCGTCCGAAATAGTAGAACAGCGGGATCACCATCAGATCGGCGAGGCTGACCCGCTCGCCCGCGAGGTAGGGGTCGTCGCCCATCAGCCGGGAAATCTCTGCGACGCACAGCCGCGCTCGTGGCAAGGCCGCGGTGATCGCGGCCTCATCCACCGGCAACCCGAAGCGTGGCGCGAGCATTCGGTTGAACAGGATTCCGGCCGCGATCGACGGCCAGGCATAGGCATCGACGATGCCGATGATCTGGTTCATGCGGCTGAACTGGTGCAAATCGGTCGATTGCAGCGGCGCGACCGGAAAGCCCTCGTCGATATAGCGCAGGATCGCTTGCGTCTCGTACAGCTTGAACCCGTCATGCTCGAAGGCCGGCACCTTGGCAAAGGGATGGCGCGACAGATGCGGTTCCTCGCGATGCTGGCCGAACCCGACCTCGACGAGCTCGTGCGCCACGCCTTTTTCCGCGAGCGCCATGCGGGTGCTCCACACATAGGTGCTGCCTGCCGGGCCATAGACGATCGGCCGCCCCATCTCCGCTCTCCGTTCCGTCCGCCAATGCGCCGCAACATGTCAACCGTCTCGTGCTCCGGTCAAGCGCCGGAGTGGCGCAGTTCATAGCCCCGCGCCGCATGGCAGAGGCAGCCGCACGGGCAGCCTCGGCATCTGCCGCAGGATAAAGGCGCTGCGCGCGAGGACATCGTCGTCGGGCCGGCTCGCCGAGCGATCGAGCGGGTCGGGCAGCACCGCGGCAAGACGGGCCGCCTCGTTCGCCCCCAGCTTTGCCGCGGGTTTGTGGAAATAATGCTGGGCCGCGGCCTCGGCGCCATAAATGCCGGGGCCCCATTCGATGATGTTGAGGTAGACCTCGATGATCCGTTTCTTGCTCCAGGCGAGTTCGGTCAGTGTCGTGAAATAGGCCTCGAACCCCTTGCGCAGCCAATCGCGGGCCGGCCACAGAAACACATTCTTGGCGGTTTGCATCGAGATCGTGCTGGCGCCCAGCAGTTCCCCGTCGCCGCTTTGGTATTGCTCCCAGGCTGTCCGGATCGCGCCCCAATCGAAGCCGAAATGGAGGCAGAAGCGCTGATCCTCACTGGCTAGCACGGCGCGCACCAGCGCGGGCGACATTTTGTCGAGCGGCCGCCAGCTCTTCCGGATGCCGTAGCCCTCGGCAGAACGTAGCAGCATCAATGGCGTCGCCGGCGGCGGCACGTACCGGTACAGCATCACCAGGGTTAGCGACAGGATCAGGAAGCCGCTGAGACAGCAGACGGCGAGACGTCCAAGACGGCGCAGGACCGATTTCCGGCGACGGGTATCGCCGCTATCCGATACGGCCGCGGGTGCATTTGGATCGTTTCGCCTGTCCGGGGACATCTGCCTGAGCATCCGATACCGCCGGCCCGGCAGTCCACAGCGGTTGCGGGGGGCGGCCCGGACCGCTAAGACCTTGGCCGCGACCAGCCGAGGAGGATCCCCGTGCCGCGTGGAGACGAGCAGCATCGTAATCCCAAATCCGATATCGAGATCGCCCAGGCCGCGACGATGCGGCCGATCGGCGAGATCGCCGACAAGCTCGGAGTCCCCGAGGACGCGGTGTCTCCCTACGGCCGCTACAAGGCCAAGATTTCCCTCGACTACATCCGCTCGCTCGCCGACCGGCCAAACGGCAAGCTGGTCCTCGTCACGGCGATCACCCCGACGCCCGCGGGTGAAGGCAAGACGACCACCACGGTCGGTCTCGGGGACGCGCTGAACCACATCGGCAAGAAGGCGATCCTCTGTCTGCGCGAGCCGAGCCTCGGCCCGAGTTTCGGCATGAAGGGCGGAGCGGCCGGCGGCGGCTACGCTCAGGTCGTGCCGATGGAAGACATCAACCTGCATTTCACCGGCGATTTCCACGCGATCGGCGCCGCCAATAACCTGCTCGCGGCGATGGTCGACAATCACATCTATTGGGGCAACGAGCCGGCCATCGACTCGCGCCGCGTCACCTGGCGCCGCGGGCTCGACATGAACGACCGAGCCTTGCGCTCGATCGTCTCCTCGCTGGGCGGGGTCGCCAACGGTTTCCCGCGCGAGGACGGGTTCGACATCACGGTCGCCTCGGAAGTCATGGCGATCTTCTGCCTCGCGACCGATCTCCATGATTTGAAGCGCCGCCTCGGCAACATCATCGTGGCGCAGAACCGGGCGCGCGAGGCGGTGCGCGCCAGCGACCTGAAGGCGGCGGGATCGATGGCGGTGCTCCTGAAAGACGCGCTGGCGCCGAATTTGGTGCAGACACTGGAAAACAGCCCCGCTTTCATTCATGGCGGGCCGTTCGCCAATATCGCGCATGGCTGCAACTCGGTCGTTGCCACGACGACGGCGCTGAAACTGGCCGATTACGTCGTCACCGAGGCGGGTTTCGGGGCCGATCTCGGGGCCGAGAAATTCTTGGACATCAAGTGCCGCAAGGCCGGTCTCAAGCCCGCCGCTGCGGTCATCGTCGCCACCGTGCGGGCGCTCAAGATGCATGGCGGCGTGCCGCGCGACGGGCTCAAGGAGGAGAATGTCGCGGCGGTCGAGAAGGGCTTCGCCAATCTGCAGCGCCACCTCGAGAATCTGCGTGGCTTCGGGATTCCGGCGGTGGTGTCGGTCAATCGCTTCAGCGCCGATACCGATGCCGAGCTCGGCCGGCTCAAGGAGCTGTGCGCCAAGGAAGGTGTCGAGGCGGTAATCGCTGACCACTGGGCCCGCGGCGGCGAGGGGGCAGCCGATCTCGCCCGCGCCGTCGTCAAGCTCGCCGACAGCGGCAAGGCCGAGTTCAAGCTCCTGTACCCGGATGCGATGCCGCTGCGCGACAAGATCAAGACGATCGCGCAGAAGATCTACCGGGCCCGCGATATCGCCTGCGAGGCCGCCGTCGAGACCCGCCTCGCCGAACTGCAGAAGGCGGGCTTCGGCGAATTCCCGGTGTGCATCGCCAAGACGCAATACAGCTTTACGACCGATCCCAACGCCAAGGGCGCGCCGACCGATCACGTGTTGGGGGTGCGCGAGATCAGGCTCTCGGCCGGCGCGGAATTCATCGTCGCGGTCTGCGGCGAGATCATGACGATGCCGGGCCTGCCGCGGGTGCCCGCCGCCAACAATATCGATCTGGCTGAGGACGGCCGCATC
>VAZR01000123.1:7055-7971 GCA_005888515.1 Alphaproteobacteria bacterium
GGTGACCAGCTGCGGATATACGCCTTGATATTTGGACTCGCCGGCCATTCTTCGCCCCTGTTCAATCTCGCAACTATAAGATGGCAATAGGCCAGCAAAAGCAAGATCATTGCCGGTCGTCATCGATAAGAAAGGGCCGCTCGAATACCGCGCGTGGCGGCCCGGCGAGCCGCTCGTCGATGGCGTGTGGAACATTCCGGTGCCGGAGAAGCGCGAGATCGTGACGCCGGCTATCGTGCTGGCGCCGCTCGTCGGGTTTGATGATGCCTGCTACCGGCTCGGCTATGGCGGCGGCTATTTCGACCGGACGTTGGCGGCATTATCGCCGCGCGCCTTTGCAATCGGCATCGGCTTCGAGGCGCAGCACCTCGCGACGATCTATCCGCAACCCTTCGATGTGCCGATGGATCTGATTGTCACCGAAGCCGGCATCCGCAAGCGAAACGCCAATAGCTAGGAACGGGCGCCGGAGCGCGGCCGTCCGCGCCGACCGCGTGGCGCCGATGCTGCCGCCGAGCGGCGCTGCCGGCCGCCGCGCCCGAGGCCCAGCTCCTTGGCCAGGGTCGAGCGCTGTTCGGAATAACTCGGCGCGGTCAGCGGGTGCTCGCTGCCGAGGTTCCACCGCCGCAAATACTGCTCCGCGCTCAGCCCATGCCGAGTGTTCAGATGCCGGCGCAGCATCTTGCCCTTCCAGCCGCAATCGAGGCAGATCACGGCGTCACGCTGCACCGAGCGCCGCACCGGCACCGCCGGGGTCAGCGGCGCCTGCGGTTCGATGGGCTTGCCGAGATTGTCGATCGTCCGATGCACCGAGGCGATCAGCTCGGGGATCTGCTCGGGCGACAGGCTGTGATGCGAGACATAGCTGGTGATTATCTTGGTGACCAGCTGCGGATATACGCCTTGATATTTGGAC
>VAZR01000124.1 GCA_005888515.1 Alphaproteobacteria bacterium
ATAATCGATTACGGCAGCGGTTCGAACCTATTTTGCTATCTAAGTCTTTGAACTATTTGGTAGCGGGGGAGGGATTTGAACCCCCGACCTTGGGATTATGATTCCCCTGCTCTAACCAACTGAGCTACCCCGCCGGGAGGCCCCGCATATAGGAGATGGCCCCGGCGCGGTCAAGCTGCGGCGGGGCGGTGCTCCTGCGCCTTTTTCCCGGCCCGCTGTGCGGGGCGTCGCTGGATCCAGCCGCCGCCCAGGAGCCGCGGTCCATCGTACAAAACGGCCGCCTGGCCGGGCGCAACCGCGCCGGCCGGTGCAGCCAACAAGAGCACCGCCTCGCCAGCCGAACCGTAATGGAGTGTTGCCGATATTGGCGGCTGTGTTGAGCGCAATTTGGCGGAGACCGGCACCGCCTGGCCGGGCGCCAGCGGCGGCCCCAGCCAATTCAGTTCCGCAAGATGAACCTCCGTCTCGCAGAGCGCGCGCTTCGGACCGACGACGACGCGGCGGTTCTCAGGATCGAGCCGGAGCACGTAAAGCGGCTCGGCAGCGGCGATCCCAAGCCCCTTGCGCTGGCCGACCGTGAAATGGGCCATGCCATGATGGCGGCCGAGCACACGGCCGCTCTGGTCGACGATATCGCCGGGCTCGCCCGCTTCCGGGCGCAGCTTCTCGACGACGGCTGCGTAGGAGCCTTGCGGCACAAAGCAGATGTCCTGACTGTCGGGTTTTGCCGCGACCGGCAGGGCGAAATCGCGCGCCAGCCGGCGGGTCTCGTCTTTCGGTAATCCTCCCAACGGGAAACGGTCGCGAGCGCACTGGCGCCGAGTTCCCGCGCGGTTGCCAAGAGATCGCGAAACTTGATGCGCTCGTTACAGCGGATGCACGGGATCGGCGTCTCGCCGCGGCGATACGCCTCGGCGAAATCCTCGATTACCGCGGCGCGAAAACGCGCTTCGTAATCGAGCACATAGTGCGGGATGCCCAGATGCGCAGCGACGCGCGCCGCGTCGCGCACATCCTGACCGGCGCAGCACGCACCCTTCTTGCCAACTGCCGTGCCGTGATCGTAGAGCTGCAATGTGATGCCGACGACATCAAAGCCGGCCCGCGCGAGAAGCGCCGCCGTGACCGACGAATCCACCCCGCCTGACATCGCGACGACGATACGGTGATCGGCCGGGTTACCCGAGAGATCGATATCAGCGAGCGGGATCATCGCGCGGCGGCAAGTCCCATCTGCCAGAAATCGGCTTCGAGCCGGGCAGCGGTCGTGAACGCAGCGGCGAGCGCCGGCAGGCGTCCTTCCCCGCCGCGGCGCGCAAACTGCTCGTCGAGCGCTGCGGCGGCATCATGGGCGAGTTGTTGGTATTCATCGCCGGCATACATCTGAAGCCAATCGCGATAGGGATTGCCATCATGCCGAGTCGCCGGATCGGCTATCCGCTCGGCGGCGATCTCGGCATATCCGATCATACACGGCGCCAGCGCGATTTCGAGATCAAGGCGATCGCCAGCGACGCCCCGGTCGAGCACGAAGCGCGTGTACGCGACCGTTTGCGGTGCCTCCGACTCGGCGTTCATCGCTCCTTCCGACAGACCCCAGCCGCGGCAGTAATCGATGTGCAGCCCGATCTCGACATCGAGCGTCGCCGCGACCAGCGACTGCGCCCGACGCATCTCGGCGAGCGTATCGGACTTATAAACCGCGAGCCCCCAGGCGCGGGCAAAGTGCAGCAGGAACAGGTAATCCTGCACGAGATATCGGCGGAATGCCGCCTCCGGCAAATCGCCTTGAGCGAGGCGTAAGACGAATTCATGTCGCGTGTAAGCTTGCCAAACCTCGCCGGCCGCATCGACCAGCCGGCCGTAAAGCTTTCCGGCGATACTCATCGCAACAGCATGTTGCGAGTCGCCGCCGGCAACCGCACGGTCAACCCGTCGAGCTCCTCGGTCATGATGATCTGGCATCCGAGCCGTGACGTATTGGTCAGGCCGAAGGCGAGATCGAGCATGTCTTCCTCGTCCTCGCTGGCGTCCTGCAGCAGCTCGTACCACTCCGGATCAACGATCACATGGCAGGTCGAGCAGGCCAGCGAGCCTTCGCAGGCACCCTCTATATCGATGTCATTGCGGTGCGCGATTTCGAGGACGGACAACCCGAGCGGCGCGTCCACCTCGAGGCGCGTCCCGTCGCGCTGCACAAAAATCATTTTCGGCATCGGTACAAAACCTGCTACGGCGCGGCGACGCGAGGCGCCAGATCCTCGGCCAAAATCGCAGCCGCCATGGCCCGCGGCTCGACGTCGGCGATCTGGTCCGGCGCCACGATGCGCAACAGCACCAGCTGCACCTCCGCCGCGGCGCGCTGAACCCGTTCGCCGGCAGACCCGCTGGCCACCACGACGGCATGCGTGACCGGCCGCGCCAGGCTCCGCTCGGCGCGCAGCCGCGCCCGTTCGATGAGCGCCTGCCATTCCGATATCGCAGCCTCAACTGGCGGCACGGTCAGATCGACCTCGAACCCGTCCCGGTCAGCCAAAACAGCGGCATTGCCGCCGATCGCGACCGCGACTTCCGCCACCGGGCCGCTCACATCGATCCCGACCGCCGCGCCCGGAGCATTGGGATCGGCGGGCGAGCCGTCCGGTTCTTCGATTTGAAACAGTTTCACAACTCACCACCTTCGGACCGCAGCCACCGAAGCAGCATGCGGGCGAGATGCCCGCGGCCCTGATTATCGCCGTCCTGATAGTTAAACGTGAAAAGACTCGCCGCAGCCGCAACGACCTTTTTCGTTCGGATTGCGGAACACGAAGCCGGATTCCAGCTTTTCTTCGACGTAATCCATCTCGGTGCCGATGATGAACATGACGGCTTTCGGGTCCACCAGGATGGTCACGCCCTTATCCTCGACCACCTCGTCGTATTTGCCTTTTTCATCGGCGTATTCGAGCGTGTAGGTCAGCCCCGAGCAGCCCCGCGCCCGCACCCCGCCTCGCACCCCGATCGAGGGCTTGCCGCGACTGGCGAGCAGCGCCTGGATGCGCTGCGCCGCGGCATCCGTCACGATCAAAGCCTGCTTTTGCGCCATATGCGTTCTACTCCCGATGCCCTGATATCGCCGGCATCGAACGATCCGTCAACCTGATGTAGGGATGCCGCCGGCTTTCTGCACCCGGGACACCGCCGCCGCGATCGCATCGACCGCAAAATCGACCTCCGCCGCGGTCGTGAAGCGGCCGAGCCCCAGGCGGATCGAGGCATTTGCCCGATCGTCCGACAAACCGAGGGCGCGCAGCACATAGGAAGGCTCGACGCTGGCCGAAGTGCAGGCCGAGCCGGTCGACATCGCGATGCTCGGGCACGCCTCGATCAGGGCCGGCGCGGTGACCCCGGGAAACGACATATTGATGCTCCCAGGCAGGCGGTGTTCAACATCGCCGTTGAGCAGCAGGTCGGGAACCCGCCGGCGGAGATTGGTATGGAGCCGTTCGCGCAGGCGGCGCAGCCGCTGCGCCTCTTCGCCCATTTCGGCGCCGGCCACCGCGGCGGCCCGGCCGAGGCCGACGCAGAGCGGCGTCGGCAACGTACCGGAGCGCAGCCCCCGCTCCTGCCCGCCGCCATCGATCAGCGGCACCAGCCGCACCCGCGGCCGGCGCCGGATATAGAGCGCGCCGATCCCCTTCGGGCCGTAGATCTTGTGACCCGAGATCGACATCAGGTCGATCCGCATCGCCTCGACATCGAGTGGGATCTTGCCGAACGCCTGCGCCGCATCGGTGTGGAACAGGACGCGGTGGCGACGGCACAACGCGCCGATCTCGGAGAGCGGCTGAATGACCCCGATCTCGTTATGAGCGGCCATGACCGAGACCAGCAGCGTGCGGCCGGTGATCGCCGCGGCAAGCCGGTCGAGATCAACGAGGCCGTTCGGCTGAACCCAGAGGTAGGTAACCGCGAAGCCCTCGCGCTCTAGCGCGGCGGCACTTTCAAGCACGCATTTGTGCTCGGTCGTCAGGATGATCAGGTGATCACGAATTTTGCCGTCGGCCGGCGGATGGGCGCGCGCGAAATGCGCCACACCCTTCAGCGCCAAGTTGTTGCTCTCGGTGGCGCCCGAGGTAAACACGATCTCACGGGAATTGGCGTTGATCAGCCGCGCCACCTCGCCGCGCGCCGTCTCGATCGCCGCCATCGCATTACGGCCATAGACATGGCTCTCGCTGTGCGGATTGCCGAAATCTTCGGTAAAATAGGGCAGCATCCCCTCGAGCACGCGTGGGTCGAGCGGCGTCGACGCCTGATTGTCGAGATAAATCGGCAGCGCGTTCGGCCGTTCCGCGAGCGCAGCGTTCGAGGTGCTCATGCCGCCCTCGCCGCGGCGCCGGAGGCGCTAATGCGCCGGTACATGGTCATCCAGGCCTGGAGGAAATGATCGATCTCCGCCGCCGTCGTGCTCCAGCCGAGGCTGACGCGGATCGTTGAGCCGGCGATTTCCGGCGGGAAGCCCATCGCCTGCAGCACATGGCTCGGGCCGACTTTGCCGGAGGAGCAAGCGGCACCGGCGCTGACCATCACCCCATCGAGATCGAGTGCGATGACCTGGGTCTCAGCCGAGACGCTCGGCAGCGCGATTGCCGCCGTGTTCGGCAGCCGGGGCGCGCCCGCGCCGATGACGACCGCCTCGGGTGCGGCCTCAAGCAGCAATGCTTCGAGGCTGTCGCGCAATTCCCGAACCCGTTCGTAATCCGCAAGGCCATCCATTGCGGCTCGGGCCGCTGCGGCAAACCCGGCGATGCCGGGCAGGTTCTCGCTGCCGGCGCGTCGGCCGCGTTCCTGGCCACCGCCACGGATCATCGGTGTCAATTCTGCCGCACCGCGCACGATCAGCGCGCCAATACCCGACGGGCCGCCGAGCTTGTGAGCCGACAGGCTGACCAGATCGGCGCCGATTTTAGCGACATCGACCGGGATCTTGCCGGCCGCCTGCACCGCGTCGCAGTGGAACAACGCGCCGTGGCGGTGCGCGACCGCTGCGATGTCAGTGACCGGCTCTATTAAGCCAGTTTCGTTATTCGCCAGCATCACCGAGACCAGCGCCGGCCGCGGGTCGGCGGCAAGCTGGTCTTCGAACCGCGGCAGATCGACAATGCCGCGGCTGTCGACCGCGATACGATCGGCATCGGGCACGGCCTGCAACACCGAACTGTGCTCAACCGCCGAGACGAGAACCCGTCTGCGTCCACTGCCCAACAGCGCCAGATGATTGGCTTCGGTGCCGCCGCTGACAAAGACCACGCTCTCGGGATCGACCCCGATCAACAAAGCAATGGTCTCGCGCGCTCCCTCGACCATCTGCCGCGCCCGCCGGCCCCAGCGATGTACCGAAGAGGGGTTGCCGCAATGGGCAAGCGCCGCCGTTATCGCCGCGGCAGCCTCCGGGCGCAGCGGTGCGGTCGCGTTCCAATCGAGGTAGCTCTCGCGTCGGTTCATCGGGATCAGGAAGCTTTGGCGGCCCGGTAATTCTCGCGCTGGACGAGGCCGCTGGTGCCGAGGACACGCCGCTCGCAAACATCGCCGAGCGACACAGAACTCAGATAGAGATGGATTTGATTGCTCAATTCTTCCCACAAATCATGCGTTAGACATCGGCTGCGGTCGATGCGACAACCAGTGGCGGCACCGGGGGTACATCGCACTGCATGGATCGGTTCGTCGACCGCGAGGATGATGTCGGCGATGCGCGTATCGTCGCGGTGATGCGCTAACAGGTAACCGCCACCCGGGCCACGCACGCTTTTAACCAGCCCGCTGCGGCGCAATTTCGCAAACAGCTGTTCCAGGTAGGCGAGTGAAATCTCCTGCCGCTCCGCGATATCGGCGAGATTGATAGGCGCGCCATTGCTAAAGCGCGCGAGATCGACCATCGCCATCACGGCATAGCGGCCCTTGGTGCTGAGCCTCATGGGTTCGCCCTAGCGACGCGCGGACGGATCGGCTCGGGTGGCGGTTCTGCCGCGCTCGCAGCCCCGCGTTCGCGTTCCAGTTCGGCGACCCGCGCTCGCAATGCAGCGACTTCATCGAGCAAGGCTGTGAGCGGGCGGGCGATCGGATCGGGGATCTCGCCGGTGATCGCGTAAGGCTCGAAGGTCGGTTCGGTTTTGGCTGACGCGCCGCGCCCAACCGGGCGGGCTGGGATGCCGACCATCGTCGCGCCGTCCGGCACCTCCCTCAGCACGACTGCCTGGGCGCCGATGCGGGCGCCGTCACCGACCCGGAATGGGCCGAGCACCTGCGCTCCGGAACTGACAATCACGCCATTGCCGAGCGTCGGATGACGTTTCTGGCCACGCTCGAGCGATGTCCCGCCCAGTGTCACGCCCTGGTAGAGGGTGCAATCATCGCCAATCTCGGCGGTCTCCCCGATCACAACACCCATGCCGTGATCGATAAACAGGCGGCGGCCGATGCGCGCACCAGGGTGGATCTCGATCCCGGTCATTACCCGGCCGCAATGCGATACAAAGCGACCGGACAGATACCAGCGGCGCTGCCACAACCAATGCGCGAGCCGGAAATAGAGCAAGGCCTGAAAGCCGGGATAGCACAGCACGACTTCCAGCCGCGACCGGGCCGCCGGATCGCGCACTAAAGTCGCATCTATCTCGTCGCGCAGGTTTTGGAAAAGCATTGCAGTCACTATGTTATCGTCAGGACCGCGACGGATTATCGCTTGCGCGCGCCGTTTCGCGGAACATCAGCAGCATATAATTGTCCAACTAATGCGATCAAGTATGAGGGCGAGGGTGGCGAGATCATCGCTGAGCCATATCGGGGCAAGTACCCGACTTAAACCGTCGGATTTCTCTCGGGTTTGCCATGCCTGAGGTCATTATCAATGGCCCGGAAGGGCGGATCGAGGGCCGTTATCACCATGCCCGCGGCGGCACCGCGCCGATGGCGCTGGTGCTGCATCCGCACCCGCTGCATGGCGGGACGATGAACAACAAGATCGTCTACACGCTCTATCAATGCTTTGTTCGGCGCGGGTTTTCGACCCTGCGTTTCAACTTCCGCGGGGTCGGCCGCAGCCAGGGCAGCTTCGATCGCGGCGAGGGCGAACTCGCCGATGCGGCGGCGGCACTCGACTGGCTACAGGGTTATAATCCGAACGCCGTCACGTGCTGGGTCGCCGGCTATTCGTTCGGCGCATGGATCGGCATGCAATTGTTGATGCGGCGCCCCGAGATCGACGCCTTCATTTCGGTATCGCCTCCGGCCAACCAGTACGATTTCAGCTTTCTCGCGCCGTGCCCCTCTTCCGGACTGATCCTGCAAGGCGACCACGACAATCTGGTTCCCCACGAATCAGTCCAGAAACTGGTGCACAAGCTGTCGCATCAGCGCGATATCAAGATCGACTATCGCAAGATCCAAGGCGCCGACCACTTCTTCATGGAAAGCGCCGAAACACTGGCGACGCATGTCGACACGTATAGGTTTCGGGCGGGCGGCGCGTAAAGCTGCCCATACCACCCCGGCGATACCGATCAAAGTAAGCCCGCCGAACACCAGAATTATCGTGTTTGTGGACCCGATCAGGCGGTCGCCGACTTCGCCGACGAGGTCTCCCGCGAGGAGCAGCATCGGCGCCCAGACCAGCGCGGACGTCACATTGGCAAACCAGAACCGCCCCCGCGGCATCTGCATAATGCCGGCGGCAAGCGGAATAACAGCCCGGATAGGGCCAAAAAATCGGCCAATAAAGACGCTTTTGCCGCCGTGGCGCTCGAAAAACAGGATTCCGCGCGACAGCAAATCGGGATGGCGTGAAAACGGCCATATCCGGGCGATCCCGCCACCACAGCTGCGCCCGAGCCAATACGATATCGAATCGCCAAACACCGCACCGAGTACCGCGCCCGCGAGGATTGATGCGTAGGGCAAGGTGCCGTCCGACAGCAACGTGCCCGCAGCTATCAAAACGCTCGTGCCGGGAAACGCCAGACTCATAAATGCAAACGACTCGCCAAAGGCGGTGATGAACATCACCACCGCAGCCCAATCCGAATGCGTCTTGATTAAATCGAGCAGCGGTTGAGCGACATCGTCCATGAATTCCGTCACAGGGCGCGGAGCTACGGGCAGGTGGTCCGCGCTATATTGCCGAGCCATGGCCACGGGACAAGGGACGGATTTCTCGTGAACCGGTATCATCGGCCGTTGGCGTGAGCCGAACACCAGAGGAGCCCCCGGTGGGCTACGCGGAAACGCTCGGTGGGACCCGCTACGTCTTTTCCGATCTGAAAACGCTTCTGGCCCGTGCGACGCCGCCGCGCTCAGGCGACCGGCTTGCGGGGGTGGCCGCAGCGGATATGACCGAACGGGTTGCGGCGCAGCGCGCTCTTGCCGATCTGCGGTTGCGCCCGCTGATCGAGGATCCTGTCGTACCGTACGAGGCCGACGAGATCACGCGGTTGATCATCGATACCCATAACCCTGATGCTTTCGCACCGATCGCCGCGATGACGGTCGGCGAATTACGCGACTGGCTGCTCTCGGATGCCGCAGATACCGCCGCACTCACCCGGCTTGCAGCCGGCTTGACCCCGGAGATCGTCGCCGCGGTATCGAAGATCATGCGGCTGCAGGATCTGGTCAGCGTCGCCGCAAAATGCCGGGTGGTGACCCGGTTTCGCAACACGATTGGGCTCGACGGGCGATTGTCGACGCGGCTGCAGCCCAATCACCCGACCGACGACGTGCGAGGGATCGCCGCCTCGATACTCGACGGGCTGATGCTCGGGTCGGGCGACGCCGTGATCGGCATCAATCCGGCGACCGACAGCCTCCAAAAATATCTTGAGCTGACCCGGTTTCTCGATCAGCTGCGCGAACGGCTCGACCTGCCCGGCCAGGGGTGCGTGCTGGCGCATGTAACGACGGCGATCGCAGCGATCGAACACGGCGCACCGGTCGATCTGGTGTTTCAGTCGGTCGCCGGCACCGAGGCGGCAAACCGCCATTTCGGCGTCGATCTCGCGCTGCTTCGTGAGGCTCGGGAGGCGGCGCTGTCGCTCGGCCGTGGCTCAATCGGCACCAATGTCATGTATTTCGAGACCGGGCAGGGCAGCGCCCTCTCGGCCGAGGCGCATCACGACGTCGATCAACAGACCCTCGAAGCACGTGCCTACGCCGTGGCGCGCGCTTTCGATCCGCTGCTGGTCAATTCGGTCGTCGGTTTCATCGGCCCGGAATACCTATTCGACGGCAAGGAGATCATCCGGGCCGGGCTGGAAGACCATTTCTGCGGCAAGCTGCTCGGTCTGCCGATGGGTTGCGATGTTTGCTATACGAATCATGCCGAGGCCGATCAGGACGATATGGACGCGCTGCTGACATTGCTCGGAGTGGCCGGCTGCACCTACATCATGGGTGTGCCGGGTGCCGACGACGTCATGCTGAGCTACCAGAGCAGCTCCTTTCACGACGCGCTCTACCTGCGTCGAGTGTTGGACAAGCGGCCGGCTCCCGAATTCGAGACCTGGCTCGAGCGCATGGGTATCGCCGATGCGTACGGCAATCTGATCGGTCCCGAGCGCACCGACATCGCCGCGGCGCCGCTACGGCGGCTTCTGGCGGCCTTGGAATGAGCAACGACCGCGCCCTGTCCTGGCCCGCGCTGCGCCACGCAACGCCGGCCCGCATCGGGCTCGGCCGCCGAGGCGCTGGTCTACCAACTGCCGCGCATCTCGATTTTCAGCTGGCTCATGCTCGGGCGCGTGATGCAGTGCATGCCCCATTCGATGCCAAAACCGTTGCCGCGCGAGTGCGGGATTGCGGTCTCGAACCGATCCTGCTGCGCTCGGCGGCGCGCGACCGGCTAATTTATCTGCGCCGGCCCGATCTCGGGCGGCGGCTTGACACCGAGTCGCGGGAACGCCTGATCGCTCGCCCCAAAAGTCCGATCGATATCGCTTTCGTGATTGCCGATGGATTATCCGCCACGGCTGTGCATGCCCATGCCGGCGCGCTGCTCGCCGCGACGCTGGATCGGCTCGATCCGGCGTTATGTATAGGCCCGGTCGCAATCGTCGAGGGTGGCCGCGTCGCAATCGGCGACGAGATCGGCGGGATCCTCGGCGCGGCGCTCGCGGCGGTGCTGATCGGTGAGCGGCCGGGTCTCAGCGCGGCGGATTCGCTCGGCGTCTACGTTACCTGGCAGCCGGCGCCGGGCACGGTGGATTCAGCGCGCAACTGCTTGTCCAACATTCATGCCGCCGGGCTACCGATTGTGCATGCCGCCGAGCGGCTTGCCGCGCTGCTCAAGGCGGCGCGAGATTATCGGATGACCGGTGTCGCGCTCGGCCAGCGTCTCGCGGCCGTAGCATCGCCCCAGATCGACCAGGGAGGCTAATGTCCACCGTGCTTCACCGCGGCAACAGCTATGACGAGGTGTATCGCGGGTTCCGCTGGAAATTACCGGCCCGCTTCAACATTGGCGTCGCCGCTTGCGACCGGCATGCCGACGGCGGGGGCCGGTTGGCGCTGATCTACGAGGCGCCCGGCGGCACCGTCGAGCGCTTCACCTTCGACGATCTGAAGCGGCTGTCGAACCGCTGTGCCAATGCGCTGGCCGCCTTTGGGGTAAAGACGGGAGACCGGGTCGGGGTTTTATTGCCGCAGCGGCCTGAGACCGCCATTGCGCATCTCGCGATCTATAAGCTCGGCGCGGTGGCGGTACCGCTGTTCGTGCAGTTCGGCCCGGATGCCATCGAGCACCGCCTCGCCGATAGCGGCGCCAAGGCGCTGATCACCGACGGCGAAAATCTGGCCAAGATCCCACCAGGCTTGCCCGATCTCGCGACGATCCTGATCGTAGACGGCGATAGTGGCGGTTATCCACTGTTCTGGCCGACGCTGGAACGCGCTCGCGACGAATTCGCGCCGGCCGACACCACCGCAGATGACCCCGCCCTGATCATCTACACCTCCGGCACGACCGGAAAGCCGAAGGGAGCGCTGCATGCGCATCGCGTCCTGCTCGGGCATTTGCCCGGCGTGCAGTTACCGCACGACTTCTTCCCGCGTCCCGGCGATTTGTATTGGACCCCGGCCGATTGGGCATGGATCGGCGGGCTGCTCGATGTGCTGCTGCCGAGCCTTTATTTTGGGGTTCCTGTGCTGGCCCATCGCGCCGGCAAATTCGATCCGGAGGAAGCGTTTGCGCTGATCGGCCGGCATCGCGTCCGCAACGCTTTCCTGCCGCCGACCGCGCTGAAGATGATGCGGCCGGTACCATCGCCGCGCGAGCGCTTTGGCCTCGATCTGCGTTCGGTGGCGAGCGGCGGCGAGGCGCTCGGCGAAGACATCCTCGCCTGGTCAAAAGACGCGCTCGGGGTTGCGGTCAACGAGTTTTACGGCCAGACCGAGGCCAATCTGCTGGCCGGCAATCGCGCTTCGCTCTACCCGGTGCGGCCGGGCTCGATGGGGCGGCCAATCCCGGGACACCGCGTCGCCGTCGTATCGGAAGCGGGTGAGCGGTTGCCGGTCGGCGAGACCGGCATCATCGCGGTCGCGCGGCCGGATCCGGTCATGTTTCTCGGCTATTGGAACAACCCGGAAGCGACAGCGGCAAAATTCGCCGGCAATTGGCTGCTGACCGGCGATGTCGCGCTGCAGGATGACGAGGGCTACATCTGGTACAAGGGCCGCGAGGACGATCTGATCTCGAGCGGCGGCTACCGCATCGGCCCGACCGACATTGAGGATTGCTTGATGAAGCACGAGGCGGTGTTGATGGCCGCGGCGGTCGGCCATCCCGACCCGGTGCGCGGCGAAATCGTGCGCGCTTTCGTCGTTCCAAAGACGGATGCCGCGGCGGGGCCGCAACTCGCTGACGAGATCCGTGCTTTTGTCGGGCGCCGGCTGGCGTGGTACCAGGCACCGCGCGACGTGATATTCGTCGATGAATTGCCGCTGACGGCGACCGGCAAGATCATACGCCGCGAATTGCGCGGCCGTTGACCAGTGATTTGGAGGTAAAGCCGTTGGCCGCACTCGATCTTCGGCAGAAGGCCGAACGCGTCGCGTCACTGTTCCGAGACCGGCATCAGATCGACATTCTCCCGACCGAGCTGATGCCGGCCGATCTCAGCGAAGCGTATGCGATCCGCGCCGTGTTCGAGGCGATCGAGACGGCGCGCGGGCGCGGCCAGGTCGCGGGTTACAAGATCGGGCTGACGACACCAATCATGCAGAAGCTGTGCGGCGTCGACGAGCCTTGCTACGGCGCGATCTTCGCGACTGAGGTGCATCACCGCCGCGCTGAATTGCCAGTGCGCGATTACTGCCGGCTCGGCATCGAGACCGAGATCGCGGTGCGGCTCAGCGAAGATTTGCCGCAAGGCGGGAGCGTCGAACGGGTCTCGGGCGCGGTGGAAAGCTGCATGGCGGCCATCGAAGTCCTTGAGGATCTGCGCCACGATTATAAGCGGCTCAGCGCCGCAGCGATGGTCGCGGGTAATGTATGGAACGCCGGGGCGATCCTCGGCACGGCGGTGACCGATTGGCGGCGGCTCGACCTCGCCGCGGTAACAGCCCGCTTGTCGATCAACGGCCGCGAGATCGGCACCGGCAAAGGCGGCGATGTGATGGGAAATCCGCTGAACGCTCTTGCTTGGCTGGCCGACAAGCTGGCCGTTGCCGGCACGCCGCTCAAGCGCGGCATGATCGTGCTGACCGGCAGCATGGTGCCGATCCAGTTTCCGGGCCCGGGCGATCGGGCTCTGGTCGAGGTCGAAGGTCTCGGCACGGCCGAACTGGTCACGACCTGATACCAGAATGGACGCGACTCGGATTCGGGCTTTCGAACGTGGCAATGCGCCGCGCCATCTTAGATTCCCGCCTTCTCACAACACTTTGTGCTATTGGTGGCAGTTATAACCAAACCTGTGGTACCGCAGCGGCGTCGTCAACTCGCGGGTCGAGCACAGCATGCCAAATCTATACCCATTGGCTCGCCCCA
>VAZR01000125.1 GCA_005888515.1 Alphaproteobacteria bacterium
TGACTTATTTCGCAGCCTCTGATACGAACGGGGCATCCTCTGGGTTATAACCCATCTCCGTGCAACCGCGCCTTGCAGGGATTTTTTCAATGAACGCCCCTTCGAATCCCATCTTCTCCCGGCGCCCCACGGACCGGCCGGTGGCGCCCGACGTCAGGGCTGGTCTGTTGCAGGATCCGGGCTTCGGCAAGATCTTCACGGATCACATGGTGACGATCCGCTGGACGCAGGATCGCGGATGGCATGATGCGGAGGTGCGCGCCCGCGCGCCGATTGCGCTCGATCCGGCCGCCGCCGTGCTGCACTACGGTCAGGAAATATTCGAGGGGCTGAAGGCTTATAATTTCGGCAACGGCTCGATTGCCCTCTTCCGGCCAGAGCAGAACGCACGCCGCTTCCAGGCTTCGGCCGCCCGCATGAGCATGCCGGAACTGCCCGAAACCGTATTCCTGCAAGCGGTGGACGAACTGGTGACGATCGATGCCGCGTGGATCCCGGAAGGTGACGGCAGCCTCTATCTGCGGCCGTTCATGTTCGCGACGGAAGCCTTCCTCGGCGTCCGCCCATCCTACGAATATTTGTTCGTCCTGATCGCCAGCTCCGTGGGCTCCTATTTCAAGGGCGGCGAGAAGCCGGTGACCGTGTGGGTGACGGACCGCTACACCCGCGCGTCCGAGGGCGGCACGGGCGCCGTCAAATGCGGCGGGAATTATGCGGCGAGCCTGGCCGCGCAGGCCGAAGCCATTGAGAACGGCTGCGATCAGGTCGTGTTCCTCGATGCGGCCGAACATCGCTGGGTCGAGGAACTCGGCGGCATGAACGTTTTCCTCGTGATGGATGACGGCTCGCTGGTAACGCCGCCGCTCTCCGGTACAATCCTGCCGGGCATCACGCGCGACGCGATCATCACCCTGGCGCACAAGGAAGGCCAAACGGTCCGCGAGGAACGCTATTCGATGGACCAGTGGCGTTCGGACGCCAGGAGCGGAAGGCTGAAGGAAGCATTCGCCTGCGGCACCGCCGCCGTCGTCGCTTCGATCGGCAAGATCAAGAGCACTGCGGGAGACATACTGATCGCCGACGGTTCGACCGGCCCGATAACGGCCGCCATCAAGGCGAAGCTGGTCGGCATCCAGCGCGGCGAGATTGCCGACGAGTTCGGCTGGGTGCGCCGGATAGGGTGACGCCCGCGAATTGCACACCCCGACGCCGGATTGCTTCCTGAACGGCATCACCCGCCAGACCGTCATCGCGCTGGCGAAACAGCGCGGCATCAAGGTTGTCGAGCGGGCGATCATGCCGAACGAGCTCGGCAAGGCCGACGAGGTTTTCCTGACCGGCTCGGCCGCCGAGGTCACCCCGGTCGGCGAGATCATCGGCGCGGTCGGCCATTACCGCTTCACCCCGGGCACGATCTGCCGCCTGATGTGGGAGGATTATGACCGGCTGGTCGGCAAGAACGTGGCCGCGACCGCAGCCTGAGGATTGGCGCGTAACCTGCTCTTTACCTAAAGCCGGTAACATCCGGTTTCAGCAAGCGGAGCCCTAATGTAAACGGGCTCCGTTTTTGCGACTGTAAACTGGACGGGAATTTAGGCCAAATGTCCGCGGGTCCTGTTCTAGACGTGCCAAAGCTGACCGAGCAGGAAATGCAGCAATTGCAGGTGCTGCTGTTTCGTTATCTGACGCATAAGACCGCCGGATTTAGCGATATAGTCACCGAAAAGCTGGTCAATAAATGTCAGGCGATGCCGATGCTCGAACCGCCTGCGGCCGAACCTACCGCCCCGCCGGCCGCCGCGAACGGGAAGCGGAAAGCCAAGCCGGCCCCGGCCCCGGCGGGCTAAGCCGGTAAGCTAGACCGCACCCAGATAGACCTTCCGGGCTACGTTCATCCGACCCTCAATCGTCATCCCGGCGAAGGCTGGGACCCACTGTTCCGTAGCTCGTGCATCTGACAAGTGGATCCCGGCCTTCGCCAGGATGACGGTCTTATGGGCCGTGTAAGCGAGGTTTGCGCCGAACCGGGCTCAGCGCCAGCGACGCGTCGCGGCGTCGTCCTCGGCGCACGCTTCGACCCAGCGCTCCCCTTCCGGCGTCTCCTCGCTCTTCCAGAACGGCGCGTCGGTTTTCAGCCAATCGATTAGAAAATGACAGGCGGCGAGCGCGGCCTCGCGATGCGGGGATGCCGTCGCGACCAGCACGATGCGGTCGCCCGGCTCCAACCGTCCGTAGCGATGGATGACCAGCGAGGCGGAGAGCGGCCAGCGCCGGTTGGCCTCGGCCTCGATCTCGGCCAGCTTTTTTTCCGTCATGCCGGGATAATGTTCGAGGCTCAGCGCCGACACCTGATCCGGCCCGCCCAAATCGCGCACCAGCCCGACAAAGCTCGCGACACCGCCGATCGTGTGATCGCCGGCCGAGAGCCGTTCCAGCTCCTTGCCGGTGTCAAAATCCTCGCGTTGTACCCGGATCATTCGTCAGCCTCCGGTTACCGGCGGGAAAATCGCGATCTCGTCGCCGGGGTGCACCGGGTGTTCGTTCCCGACATAGTTCTGGTTGACCGCGACTCGGATCACCGACAGATCGCGCAGCGCCTCGGCATAATTCGGGCCGCGGCCGCGCAGCCAATCGAGCAGCCCGGCAACATCATGCACCTCCGCCGGCAATGGCACTTCCTCTTCGACCTGGCCGACCCGCGCCCGCAGCCAAGCGAAATACAGCAGCTTCACCGGCGCGCTCATCCGATCACTTCCGAGAACGCGAGAAAATCGACCGTCGCGCCGGGCGCGACCTGACTGATCGCCTCGTCGAGCACGACAAAACCATCGGACTGCACGATCGAGGACAGGATGCCGGCGCCGTCTTTCGGATAGCGCCACGCCACGACGGCGCTGTTCTCGCGCACCAGGCTGGCGCGCAGATATTCGCGGCGCCCCGGCTTTTTACGGTAGGTGAAGTTGGCGGTGACGGGGAATTGAAGCGGTGGTCGCGGCTCCGCGCCGGCGAGGCGCAGGATCAACGGCCGCGCCAATATCGCGAAGGTCAGCGCCGCGGCGACCGGGTTGCCGGGCAAGCCGATCAATGGCACGCCGCGCACCTGCCCCAGCGCCACCGGCCGCCCCGGCTTGATCGCCAGGCGCCAGAAATCGAGCCGGCCGAGCCGCTCGATCGCGGCTTTGACATGGTCTTCCTCGCCGGTCGAGACGCCGCCCGAAGTCACGATCAGATCGTGCCCGGTGCTGGCTGCAGCGAGCGTATCGGCGAGCCCCTCGGCACGGTCCGGCCGGATCCCGAGATCGCTGACGCCGCAGCCGAGCGCCTGCATCAGCGCCAGCAGCATGACCCGGTTCGCGTCGTAGATCATGCCGGCAGCCAGCTTCTGCCCCGGTTCGCGCACCTCGTCGCCGGTCGACAGCAGCGCGACACGCAGCCGCCGGAATACCGGCAGCCGGTGTTGGCCGAGCGCGGCGGCGAGCCCGAGATCGGCCGGCTTGAGCCGCCGTCCCGCCGCCAGCGCGACCACTCCCTTGGCGACGTCCTCGCCGGGATGGCGGCGATTGGCGCCCTTCCGGATGCCTGGGGCGAGCCGCACCCTTCCCTCTTCGACGACGCAATCCTCCTGCATCATGACGGTGTCGAGACCATCCGGCATCGGCGCGCCGGTGAAGATGCGGATCGCCTCGCCACGAGCGGCTGGGCGGCCGAGCGGGTGGCCGGCGGCGGCGCGCCCCGTCACCGGCAACACCGTATCGCAATCGGGCAGCAGATCGGCATGGGCGACCGCATAGCCATCCACCGCGCTGTTGGCATGCGGCGGCACATCAATCGCCGCGACCAGATCGCGGGCGAGGACGCGGCCGCACGCCTCGGCGAGCGGCACCTCCTCCTCGGAGACAACGGGTGTGACCCGCTCCTCGATCAGCGCGAGGGCCGCGTCGACGCCGAGCAATTTGCCGCCAAAGGCAAAACAATCGTCGCTGAGCTGCGCCATCAGCCGAGCCCTAGATGGTCGGTGATGAAAGCGGCGACCGCGGCGGCATCGGCCAGCGGCAACAATGGCAGCGGGGCAGCGAACGGCTCGTCGGTAGCGATCGCCACGATATGCGGGTCCTCAGGGTAGATCAGCGGCTTGCCGAGCGATGGCCGGTGCACTTCGAGCTTGGGATGCGGCTGGCGCTTGAAGCCTTCGACGAGCAGCAGATCGACCGGGCTCATTTGTGCGACCAACTCGTCGAGCGAGGGCTCCACCTGGCCGCGCAATTCATGCATCAAGGCCCAGCGCCGCACCGAGGCGACCATGACTTCTGTGGCACCGGCCTGGCGATGCCGCCAGGAATCCTTGCCCGGCCGGTCAATATCGAATTCGTGGTGGGCATGCTTGATCGTCGACACCGAAAGACCTCGCGCCACCAGTTCGGGGATGAGCGCGGCCAGCAGCGTCGTCTTGCCGCTGCCGCTCCAGCCGGCGAGGCCGAAGATGCGCATCCCGAGCCGTCCCTGCGTCACTTAGGCGGCAGAGGGCCGCGCCGCAAGCGCCGGGCTGGGGGCCGTGTATTAGGCGAGATGCTGCGATTTCCCATGGGCCGCCGGCGGCGTGCGCGTCATATGGGCGAGGCCGGCGCGCAGATAATCGTAGCCGGTCACCAAGGTTAAGAGCGCGGCGACCCACAGCAGGGTCTCGCCGATCGCGACGACGGGCAGAAAAGCTGGGCCTGCGCTGCCGACGATCAACACCCCGATCGCGACCATCTGGATCGCGGTCTTCCACTTGGCGAGCCGCGACACCGGCAGCCCGACGCGCAGCGCCGCGAGGTATTCGCGCAAGCCCGATACCAGGATCTCGCGGCACAGGATCACCAAGGCCGGCAGCAGGGTCCATTCGGTATTGAAGCGGTCCTTGGCGACCAGCATGAACAATGTCGCCGCGACCAGCAATTTGTCAGCGATCGGATCGAGAAACCGGCCGAGCTCGGATTGCTGTTCCCAGCGGCGCGCCATATGGCCGTCGAGCCAGTCGGTGAATCCCGCCGCCGAGAACAGCGCGCAGGCGAACCAGCGCGCGTAATCGCCCGGCACATAAAAGCTCGCCACGACCAGCGGCACCGCCAGGATGCGCGACAAGGTCAACAAATTGGGCAGGCTGGTCAGCGGCACTCGTCCCTCCAGGCCGGCAGTCGGCGCGAAAGAGAGGCCGGCATCTTATCCGTCGGCATGAAAGTGGTCATAAACCTTTTTTGCGACAGCTTTGCTGATACCTGGTACGCGCTCGATCTCGGCGATGCCGGCCCGCGCCACCGAGCGCGCCGACCCGAAATGATGCAATAGCGCCTGCTTGCGGCGGGCGCCGATGCCGGCAATCTCGTCGAGCGGCGAACCGCGGATCGCCTTCTCGCGCCGCGCGCGATGGGCGCCGATCGCGAAGCGGTGCGCCTCGTCGCGCAGCCGTTGCAGGAAATAGAGCACCGGGTCGCGCGGCTCGAGCGAGAAGGATGGCCGGCCGGGGATGAAAAAGCGCTCGCGCCCGGCATTGCGGTCGGGGCCTTTGGCGATCGCAACGACCGGAACATCATCGATGCCGAGCTCGGAGAAGATCCCTCGCGCCTGGGTCAATTGCCCTTGCCCGCCGTCGATCAGCACCAGATCGGGCCACATGCCGCGTTCGCGATCGGGGTCTTCCTTCAGCGCGCGATAAAAACGGCGACGGAACACTTCGCGCATCATCGCGTAATCATCGCCGCCCGCAGAAACGGGTTCCGCCGTGCCGACGTCAGCCCCCACCCCAACCCTCCCCCGCTCGCAGGGGAGGGAGTTCGCCACGGACGCTGAAGCGTTGGAGACCCTCCCCCGCGTGCGGGGGAGGGAGGGACCCGCGCCGGAGGCGTGGGAGGGTGGGGGCTCCGACTGCGACGGCATTAGTTGCGGCAGGTCGAGGCCGCGGATGTTGAATTTGCGATAGGCGTTCTTCATCAGCCCGTCGGGACCGGCGACGATCATCGCGCCCACCGGGTTGCTGCCCTGGATATGGCTGTTGTCGTAGACCTCGATGCGGTTGAGCGGGCCTTCCAGGCCAAATGCGCTGGCAACGCCGTCGAGCAGCTGGCGCTGCGAAGCGCTCTCGGCGAGCCGCCGCCCGAGCGCCTCGCGCGCGGTCAGCACGACGCGATCCACCAGCTTTTTCTTGTCGCCGCGCTGCGGTGCCGCGAGCACGACACGCTTGCCGCCGCCGAGCGACAACGCCTCCTCGACCAGGGCCTGCTCGACCAGAGGATGGCTCAGCAGCACCAAGGGCGGTTTCGGCTTGTTGTCGTAGAACTGCCCGACAAACGCGGTCAGCACCTCCTCGACCGAAAGCTGCCGGTCATGCCGCGGGAAATAGGCGCGGTTGCCCCAGTTCTGCGCACCGCGGAAAAAGAATACCTGGACGCAGGTCTGGCCGCCCGCCTGATAGGCCGCGATGACGTCGGCATCGACGATGCCAGGCACATGGATGTCCTGATGGCCCTGCACCAATGACAGGGCGCGGATGCGGTCGCGGATCAGCGCCGCCGCCTCAAAATCGAGCGCCTCGGAGGCGTGCTCCATCTCGGCCGCG
>VAZR01000396.1 GCA_005888515.1 Alphaproteobacteria bacterium
TTTTGTGCCCGGCCGCAACCTGCTGTTCTTCACCTTTGCCGCCGCGATCGGCTACCGCCGCGGCCTGAAGCACCTCGTCGGCGGCATGTGCGAGACCGATTATTCCGGCTATCCCGATTGCCGCGACGACACGCTGAAGGCGCTGCAGGCGAGTTTGTCGCTCGGCATGGACCAGCGTTTTGTGATCCACACTCCGCTGATGTGGCGCGACAAGGCGGCGACCTGGGAATTGGCGCAGGATTTGGGCAGCATGCCGCTGGTCGAATTGATCCGCGACGAGACGCACAGCTGCTATCAGGGCCACCGCGAGCACCGGCACGATTGGGGCTTTGGCTGCGGTGCATGCCCGGCCTGCGATCTGCGCCACAAGGGGTGGGACGCCTTCGTGGCCGGGCGGAATACCGCATGAGCTACGCGGTCAAGGAGATCTTCTACACGTTGCAGGGCGAGGGGGCGCTGACCGGGCGCCCCTCGGTGTTCTGCCGTTTCGCGGGCTGCAATCTGTGGTCGGGGCGCGAGGAGGACCGCGCCGAGGCAGTCTGCACCTTCTGCGACACCGATTTTGTTGGTGTCGATGGCACGAATGGCGGCCGTTATGCCGATGCCGAGATGCTGGCCGATGCGGTTGCCGCGTTGTGGCCGGGCGGGGAGGCGGATCAGTTTGTCGTGTGCACCGGCGGCGAGCCGCTGTTGCAGCTCGATGCACCGCTCGTCGCGGCGCTGCACGAGCGCGGCTTCGAAATCGCCATCGAAACAAACGGCACGATCATGCCGCCGGGCGGCATCGACTGGATCTGCGTCAGCCCGAAATCCGGCGCGCCGCTCGTCGTCACCCGCGGCCACGAGCTGAAAATCGTGGTGCCGCAGGACGGGCTCGACCCGCTCGACTTTGCCGGGCTCGACTTTCATCGCTTTTCGGTGCAGCCGATGGACGGCCCGGACCGCGTCGGCAATACCGAATGGGCGATCCGCTTCTGCCTCGCGCACCCGCAATGGCAGCTCAGCCTGCAAACCCATAAAGTGACTGGTATCAGGTAGGGCGGAAAAGCGCAGCGCATTCCGCCAAGCTCAGCAAGGCCTCGTTATCCCGGCGGAATACGCTTCGCTCTTCCGCCCTACCTCTCTGGCCCTATTGTTCGAAAATCGCGACGGCGCGGGTCCAGCCGGCCGAGGCGCTGCGGATCTTGACCGGAAAGCAGCTGATCATGAACCCGTCGGGCGGCAATGCTTCGAGGTTGTACAGTTTTTCGAGGTGGCAATAGCCGATCTCGCGGCCGGCCTTGTGGCCTTCCCAGATCAGCCCGGCATCGCCGCTGGCGGCATATTTCCCCTTGGTGTGGACAAAGGGCGCGTCCCAGCTCCAACCATCGGTGCCGGTCAGCCTGACGCCGCGTTCGAGCAGGTAGAGCGTTGCCTCGCGCCCGATGCCGCAGCCAGCCGAGACATAGTCCGGCTTGCCATACGCCGCGCCCGCCCGGGTATTCACGACGACGATCTCCACGTCCGGGAAATGGCGGAAATCGAGTTTCACGCCGGGTTGCAGGCACCAGTCGAGCGGCACCTCGTCGATCGTGATCGCCCGCTCGCCGCGGTTCATCGTCGAATGGAAATGATAGGGCGCATCGAGATGCGTGCCGTTATGGGTCATCAGGCGGATCCACTCGATCGCCCAGCCTTCGCCCTCGGGCAGATCCTGCTCCTGTAGCCCGGGGAAGAATTGCACGACGTCCTTTGCGGTATCGCGGTGCGTCAGATACTCGACCTTTGGTCCATAACCGGGCGGGTCCGACACGACATCGTTCTCGATCGGCATCGACAAATCGATCAGGCGGCGCGCCATGGCCTACTCCGTTTCAATCCGGCCAGCGACTGTGCACCCAGAACCATTGTTCCGGGCGCTCGCGGATCCAGCCTTCCAGCGTCGCATTAACCGCCGCCATGATTGCCAAGACGGCGGCATCGCGGTCACCGGTACGCGGCAGGTCGAGCGGCGGGTATATCGTCAGGCGGAAACGCGCGCCCTGCAACCGCTCGACGCGCGCCGGCAACACGGTGCAGTCGAAATGTAACGCCAGCAGCGCCAGCGCGGGGGCGGTCATCGCCGGGCGGCCGAAAAACGGCACCGCGATGCCCTCGTTGAGCTTCTGGTCGGCCAGCAGGCTGACATGTCCGCCGCGCCGCAGCGCCGCGACGGCCCGGCGCGAGGCGATCGCGCCCTTCGGGATCAATTCGCCATTGCCGCCGCGCAGACGCGCGATCCTGCGGTCGATCAGTGGGTTGTTGGCGGCGCGGTAAATCTGCGCGATATCCAGCCCTCGCTGTCCGGCGGCGAGCGCGGCGATCTCCCAATTTCCGAGATGCCCGCCGAACAGGATCACCTGCCGGCCGGCGGCGAGGGCCTGATCGAGATGCTCGAGGCCGCGCGTCTCGACCCGGTTGCCGGGTCCGAATACACGGATATGCCGCAGATGCGGATACTCGGCGGCGACGCGGCCGAGATTGTCCCACATGCCGCGGACGATCGCCTCGATCTGCGGCGCGGAAAGCTGCGGTAAGGCTGCATGCAGATTGCGCCGCGCCCGGTTCGAGACGCCGAGCCGGGGGCCGATGCAGCGCGCCAGCGCGCCGCCGAGTGCCGAGGCGGCATCGAGCGGCAGAGATCCGAGTATTGCGAAC